>DASZGZ010000332.1:0-4293 GCA_035938355.1 Acidobacteriaceae bacterium | reverse complement strand
ACTCCGATAACGCCGCAGCGCAATGCGCCAGTTCTCCGTGGACGCGCTGTCTGTTTGATTCAGCTGACCTTCAAGCGTGCGCGGCGTTTCCGGGCTGTCATCAGATGGCGATTTCCCGTCCCAATTCGACCACCGAGTCCGGCGGCAGGCGGAAGTAGTCGCTCACGTGCGTGGAATTGCGCTGCAGGTAAGCGAACACGATTTCGACGAAACGCGGCAGGCCCTTGCCGTCGTCGCGGTGAATCACGGTCTCATGGCCGACGTAGTAGGTGACGTCGTCAAGTTCCAGGCCGCAGCCGAGCGCATTCGCCTGTCGTAGCAGCGCCGGGATGTCCGGCCGCTCCATGAAGCCGAAGCGGGCGGTCGCCCGCCACATGCGCGGCGCGAGGCCCTCTACTTTCAGCCGCTCGCTCGGGTGAACGCGCGGCACCGGCTCAATAAGTGTTGTGAGGATGAACACCCGCTCGTGCAACGCACGATTGTGCTTGAGGTGCCACACCAGCACCGGCGGCGCATCCTTCTGCGTGCGCGTGAGAAAGACCGATGTGCCTGGCACGCGGGGGATGTGCTGCTCGGCGAGCTGCCTCAGCAGCTCATCGATGGGCATGAGGTAGTCCTGGATGCGCGCCCACTCGGCTTGCGCGCCGCGATGCCAAACCCACATCACCCCGTACACCGCGGCGGCGAGGAGCAACGGCACATAGCCACCGTCGGTGATCTTCATCAAATTCGACGCCACGAAGCCTGAGTCCACGAGGATGAAGCAGCCGGCCACCGCACCGGCTGCCAGCAGACTCCAGTGCCACACTTCACGCATGGCGATAAAGAGCAGCGCCGAGGTCATGAGCATCGTCACAGAAACCGCGATGCCGTAGGCCGCGGCCAGATTGTCCGATTTACCGAAGCCCACAGTGAGCCCCAGCGTGACCAGCATCAGCAGCCAGTTCACCGGACCGACGTAGATCTGCCCATACCCGGTGCTCGAGGTCTGCTTGATCGGCAGCCGCGGCATCCATCCGAGCTGAATCGCCTGGCGCGTCATCGAGAACGCGCCCGTGATGATCGACTGGCTGGCGATGATCGTGGCGATGGTCGCCAGAGCCACCATCGGCAAGAGCAGCACGGGAGGGCACAGGCGGAAGAAGATATTGTCGGCCGTGGGCGCCCCTGCGAGCACGAGTCCACCCTGCCCCGCATAGTTCAGCACTAGGCAGGGAAACACCAGCGCACTCCAGGTGAGGCGTATCGGGGTTGTACCGAAGTGGCCCATGTCAGCGTATAAGGCCTCCGCTCCAGTCACGCACAGGAAAACGCCCCCGAGCACCAGGAAGCTATTGAAGCCGCCGGAGAACAGATATTCGATCGCATGCCGCGGATCGAGCGCCCACAGCACTGCCGGGTGCTGGGCAATCCCCCATGCGCCCAGCGCGCCGATGACCAGGAACCACAGCGTCATAATCGGCCCGAAGGCCTTGCCGATCCGGGCGGTGCCCTGGGGCTGGATCGCGAACAGGCCGATCAGCACCGCAACCGCAACCGGCAGCACGTAGGGATTGAAGAACGGCGCTACCATCTTCAATCCCTCGAGCGCCGACAGCACGGAGATCGCCGGCGTGATGGCGCCATCGCCATAGATCAGGGCGGCGCCGAAGAGGCCGACCGCGACGATGGCCGCACGATGACGTCCCTTAACGCCCAGCAGGGACATCAGCGCGAGAATGCCACCCTCGCCGTCGTTGTCGATGCGCATGGCGAACGCCACGTACTTGATCGAAGTGATGACGATCAGCGTCCAGATCACGAGCGACAGCGAGCCGAGCACGGTGAACGAATCGGGCTTGTCGCCCGCGAGGTTGAGCACCGTCTTCAAGGTGTAGAGCGGACTCGTGCCAATGTCCCCGAACACCACCCCGAGGGCGGCAACGCTCAAGGAAGTCAGACTCGCCGTATTCTTCGGTCGCGCGCCGTTCGGGGCGGCCGAGGATTGCGCTGGCAGCGCATCCTCTGGCGCCGGCGGGGCAGACGGTCCACCTGAGGCCATGCCATTACCTCATGCATCCGTTGAGCGCGTTTGCCTGAATCTACCGGAAGAGCATCGCAGACGATACCGCAAGACTGCACCCGGGCGGACCTCGGCCGATCGGGTCTTTGACTTCCAACGCAGCGCGCTCCCGCTACCATAATTTCCGCATTCTGCCACCAATGGTGCAAGGCCGAGCGAGTACTCCGCCCACACTTCTGCTACCGCACCGGGTATACACTCGCCGGCAATTGAAACAGTCGGGATTCGTTGGAGGATCCGCGCCGGGAAATGAACCGTTACGCGTGGGCGGCAGTGTTCGCGTTGCTAGGCTTCGCAGCCAATTCGGTTCTGTGCCGCATGGCCTTACGCGCGCCACACATCGATCCCGCCACCTTTACAACCGTTCGCCTGCTCGCGGGTGCCGGCACACTGTGGGTGCTTGCGCGGGTGAAAAACAAGACCAATGCTGCCGGGAGCTGGCCGTCGGCGTTCGCTCTTCTGGTTTACGCTGTTACGTTCTCTTTCGCTTACGTGGGCCTTACGACGGGCGTAGGAGCACTGCTTCTTTTCGGGGCAGTTCAGGTCGTCATGATCGCCGCCGGATTTTTCGCGGGTGAGCACATCGACCGGCGGATCGTTGTCGGCTGGCTGGTCGCCGTCGCCGGCCTTTGCCTGCTTCTAGTTCCTGGCGCAACCGCACCTCCTGCGCTGGAAGCGCTTCTCATGGTGATTGCGGGCATTGCCTGGGGCATCTATTCGCTGCGCGGACGCCGGTCATCGGATGCACTCGCAGACACGGCCGTGAATTTCGCACGCTCGGTCCCCGGCGCGCTCTTCATCAGTGCGCTCTGTTGGGTGAGGCTCTCGGCGGATGCCGAGGGGTTGCTCCTCGCAGCGCTCTCAGGTTCCGTCGCCTCCGGCCTGGGATATGCCGCCTGGTACGCAGCTCTCCCGAGGCTGGGAGCAATCGCTGCAGCGAACGCCCAATTGAGTGTACCCATAATCGCGGCTCTGGCAGGCACAGTGTTGTTCGCCGAACCCGTTACCGCACGGCTAATCATCTCTTCTGTGTTAGTTCTGGGTGGCACTGCCCTCGCGCTGCGCCGCGGGTTCACTTTGGCAGCGACTGTGAAATAAACGGTCAGTTCTGAAATTTGCACGTCGTTCCGCGCTTCACCCCCGTCCGAGAACGCCGGGTCTGGTCCGGTGTACGACGGCAGCCGGCTTAACCATCCATCGCGCCGCCGTGCCGCACGCTATTACGGCTCGAGCAGTTTCTTTAGGTTGTCCAAGCCGCCGCGGTACACGCTCTTTATCAGCTTGGTGACGCCTGCATCACTCTCAGCCTCCGGCGGATTGTCGGAGGTGTTCTTGCGCTTGAAGCTTCCGCTCCAGGTCACCTTGGTCATTCCGGTCCTTCCGGCCCGCACGGAAATCGTTGAAGTGTAGTGCGTGATCGGCAACGGGGACTCGGTGATGGTGTACCGAAAGGAATGCTTAGCCTCGTCGTACGCGAGCAGACGCTCGGTGACTACGGGACCGTCCTTAATCGTCAGCTTTCTCATTGCTCCGGCCTTGCCGTTGCTACCGGAGATGAGCTCATCCGTCGCAAAGCCTGGGTGCCATTTGGCCAGGCCGTCGAAGTCCTTGACGGTGGCCCACACTTTGGCCAGGGGTGCCTTGATCTCTACCGTCTCGGTAACATGAAGAGTCTGAAGCGGAGCCGCCAGCCCGGCGCTTGCAGTAAGTGTTCCCGCGAGAGTAAGAACTACCACAGGTGTTTTCATTTCTCTTCCTCCCATGAACGCGAACCAGAGTAGCTTAACTCAGCGCTCCGCGTTGCTGCACTACGTGGCCAGGTGGCCGCTCTTGACGTAGCAAAGGCACCCGGTACCGCTGAACGGTGTGTGTTCCCAGCCGTCGGGCCCACGGATCCAGCTGCCCGACGGATAGTGGCCGTGTTCGTCCTGGAACACGCCTTCGAGCACGAAAACCTCCACACCGCCCGGGTGGCGATGCCGGGGGCTGCTGCTGCCCGGCGCCCAGCGGACCAGCGCTACCCGCTCGGCTCCAAACTTGTGCAGAGGCAGAACCCATGTGCCCGCAGCCGATCCCGCTTGGTAATGCGCTGCTTGGGTGTCGATGACCTTGTGCACCGCATCGCCTTCCTGGAACTGGTGCAGCTTTACGAACAGGGTGCAGCCGCCGTCGCTGCGCGGTGTGTGGCAGCTTCCGACCGGGTTACGCACATACGTACCTGGCGGATAGTC
>DASZGZ010000331.1:0-4429 GCA_035938355.1 Acidobacteriaceae bacterium | reverse complement strand
CGCGTCGCCGAAGAACACCGGGTGGCAGCCCGCTTTCTCAAATATCTCGAACTCGCCCTTGTGAAACATCTCCACCTTGCGCACATGCGCCGCATCGCTCGGGCTCTCGTAGGTCCGAAGCTGAAAGATGCGCTTGCTCTTCGTCGCCGTCGTCGCAGGCGGCGTCAGCCGCGGCCAACCTTCGAACGCCGCCAGCAGCGAACTCTCCATACGTAGAAATGCCGGCGCCGTTGCGGGAGCATTCCAGAACGGCTCCGCGGCCTTCATGAAATCGGCATCCTTCACCAGCCGCAGCTCAATCGTTGCCAGCTCCTCGATGGAGCGCCCGGGAATCAGTACATAGAACGCCGGCGTCTCCGGCCCGTAGTCCATCTTGAACGCACCGATCGGCCCCATACCCATGCGCGTCAGCGCCGGAATCAACGCATCGCCAAAGTAGCTCTCAACAATCTTGGTCTGCGGCCCCGCCTGCAGCTGATAACGGCGGATCTGGTAGTACTCCCGCGCGGCAACGCCTGCGGGCGCCTGTGCCTCACCATCGCGGGCAAGCGCGAGCCCTGCGGCGGCCAGTGACGTTGTAAGAAATCTGCGACGCTCCATGTGAACCTCCGATCGAAATCCGATTCTAACGGTGCTCAAGCGATCAGGTTTTCCCGTCCGCCCTCGCCGCACGCAGCGTCTCGAAAAATCGAATCACCGCCTCCAGATCATCCGACGGCAATGTGGCAAGGAGCCGCCGCGTCTCGCTCTCTACCCCGCCGTAGATCGCAAACAGTTTGCGATTGCGCACCGGCGCCAGCGTCACAATCAAGCTGCGCCGGTCAGCAGGGTTCGGCTCGCGGCGAATGTATCCCGCCTTCTGCAGCCGATCGAGCGCCACCGTCACACCACCCGTGCTCAGACCTGTCCACATGGCCAGTCGACCGGGCGTCGCCGGCCCATAAAGCTGCAGCACGTGGATCATCTGCATGTCCGTCAGGCTCAGCCCGACCTTCTCTGCCGCCTGGGCATTGAAAAAAATCGCCGATGCAATGAACTTACGGATTTCGAGAACTATCTTGTCCGCCGCCGTAACCGGCGTCGGCACCGTCGTCAAAACATCCGCCATCCCCCCGGCGGTATGACGCGATTTCTTCTTCACGGCCATGGACAGCACGATCCTTTTGTCTTATTCTCTGTTTATCTTATTTACTAAGATATATGGAGGATAAGCGATATGGCTACAGCAGTAAAAGCATACAGGGGGATGGGCATGGAGGGCAGCATCGCGCGCTGGTATGACCGCACCACGCGCAAGGACATGCCCGAAGTCCAGCAATTGGCAGCGCGCATCGCGGCACTCGTTCCCGCCGCGGGCTCGGTATTGGAAGTCGCTCCGGGACCGGGATTTCTTTCGATCGAGCTAGCGAGACGCGGCCTGCTGGTTCGTGCCGTGGATATCAGCAAGACCTTCGTCGAGATCGCTCGTCACAACGCTGCGGCGGAGGGAGTGAGGGCGCGTTTTCAACTCGGCAACGCCGCGGCCCTGCCCATCGATGACGCTAGCGTTGATTTCGTCGTTTGCCGCGCAGCATTCAAAAACTTCACTCAGCCGGTTAAGGCTCTGGCGGAGATGCGGCGCGTCCTGCGCGCGGGCGGCACCGCGTTGCTCATCGACATGCGCCGCGATGTAGCCGTGGCTGAGCTACGGCGCTATGTCCATGGTCTCGGCGTCAATCGATTAAACCGCTGGTTCATGATGCTCAGCTTCCGCGGCATGTTGATCAAGCGCGCCTATCCCCTCGAAGAAATTCGTCGTATGGCAACTGAAGCCGGCTGGATCGAGACGCGTATCGAGTCGTCGCCATTGGGATTCGCAGCCTGGATGACAAAGTAGTGAGCGGCCTCGTCTTCAACCACCACCCTCGCCGAAGGCGCGCTGCAAAGCTGCAATCGCCTTCGGCGAGTCACTCCCTCTTCACCGCTTGCTCATCCGCAAGCTCTCCCAGCTACCATCCATCGTCCATCCGCCATCCACCGGCAGCGCCTGCCCATTGATAAACCCACTCAGCGCCGGATCGGCCAGGAACGCGATCGCCCGCGCCACGTCGTCCGGAGACGCAAAGCGCCCCATCGGATTGCGCCCCGTAATGTCTCTGTCGGAGTAAGTTCCACGCGCCTGGTCGGCGGCATCCATCTCCGTCTTCACCCATCCCGGACATACCGCATTCGATCGCACACCACGTCCGCCCCACTCCGCCGCCAGCGTGCGCGTCAGCCCAATCAGTCCGTGCTTCGATACGTTGTACGCCGAGCGGTCGCTCACTCCCATCAACCCTGCAATCGACGCCACGTTCACAATGCTTCCGGATCGCTGCTTTAACATCATCACGCCAAAATGCTTCGCCAGCAGAAACGGCGCCACCAGGTTCACCTCCAGCACGCGCCGGAAGTCTTCCACCTGCACATCCTCCGCCGGCGCAATGAAGCTGATCCCGGCATTGTTCACCAGTACATCGACCCTTCCCCAGCGCTTCGCCACGCCGGCGACCGAGCGAATCACCACTCCCTCGTCCGAGATATCGCCGCGAAACTCTTTCGCGTCCGCTTCGCTCGCCTGCAACGCCGCCAGCGTCGCATCGCACGGCCGCACATCGATCAGCGCCAGCGCATACCCTGCCTCCGCCAGCACCTCCGCCGCGCGCCGCCCTATCCCCTGCGCCGCCCCGGTAATCACCGCAACCTTCATCGCGTCACCCTCAGTGAAAACGCTCTCGTGACGAGATTCTATTTGGACAGGCCCACAATTTGCCGCACATGCGCCGGGCGCTCCGCCTCCTTGACCATGAAATCCGCAACGCACGCCCGAGAAACCGTCATCCCCTTCGGCAGACGCCCGTCCGATACGTGATAACTCGGCGTCAACGCGCTGTTGGTCAGTCGCGGCGGCCGGACGATCGTCCACTCCAGCCCATCTCTCTCGATCGCCGCCTCCATCGCCGTCATATCCGGGATCAGGTTGCGGAAGAGCGTTCCCCTCAGCAGCTTTCCGATGGCATTCTGCTCCGCAAACAGCAATGCCGATGACACCACCAGCCCTCGCCGCACTCCGCTCCGCTGCATGGCCGTCGCCAGCGCCTTGCCGAACGCGCCTCGCGTCGTAACCCGGCGCAGCGTCGATGGCCCGAATGCCGACAGCACAGCGTCGTGTCCCCTTAGCACCTGAGCGAGTTGATCTGCATCCAGCAGGTCACCCGGAAGCACGCGCAGCTTTTCGCTCTTCAACACGATCTTCTGCGGCGACCGGACGAACGCCGTTACCTCATGACCACGCGCCGTCGCATACTCCAGTAAATATTTCCCGATCCCGCCCGTAGCTCCCAGAACAATCAGTCGCATGCAGTTCACCTCAATAAGTGGTTTTTGCGTGGCCGCGCTCGGCCTGGATTCACGTCGCCGCTTCGGTCTTTCCAGCGGTAGTCATCGGATGTTTGCTGCGTGCTCTTTTATTCAATATATGTTGCTATATCGAATCGTGGATTATGCTGTCAAACAATGACGGCGGCAAAAAAGCGCCCGTACCAGTCCCCCACCCGGCAGCGTCAGGCTGACGAAACTCGCACCCGCATCGCAGCGGCAGCGCGCAAGCTGCTCGAAGAGCACGGCTATGCCGGCATGACCATGGAAGCTGTCGCGCAAAAGGCGGGCGTGGCCGTCGCCACCGTCTACGCGGTCTTCGGCTCAAAGACCGGCATCCTCTCCGAGATCCTCGACGCTGCCCGCTTCGGCGACCCCTACCAGAACCTCGTGCGCGAGGCCATGCAGGCTGCCGACCCGCGTGATCGCCTACGCTTCCCCGCGCGCATCGCCCGCCGCATCTACGAATCAGAGGACTCGGTCCTCGACCTGCTCCGCGGCGCCGGCGCAGTCGCTCCCGCGCTTGCACAGTCGGAAGCAGAGCGCGAATGCACCCGCTACGATGGCCAGGCCGGCATGATCCAATACCTCGTCCGCTCGCGCAACCTGCGCCGCGGCCTCGATCCGCAACACGCGCGCGACATCCTGTGGTCGCTCACCAGCCGCGATCTCTATCGCATGCTCGTCCGCGACCGCGGCTGGAGCGCGCAGCAATACGAAGACTGGCTCGGCGATACCCTCGTCGAAGCCCTGGTCCGCAAAGACGCACCGCGCGCCGGATGAGACAATCGGTCGAAGTTTGCAGCCCGGAAATCAAAATGAATCAGGAGCGTCCATGTACGATCTGAAAAATCTCGCCAAGCTGAAGACCCTCGATGCGAACGCACCGGAGGGCATGAAGGCCTTCTGGGCCTTCGACAAAGCCGCCATGGCCGCCGGGGCCATCCCGGTGAAGTACAAAGAGCTGATGGCGCTCGCCGTCGCCTTCACCACGCAATGTCCCTACTGCATCGATGTCCATGCCAAGAAGGCG
>DASZGZ010000330.1:0-8633 GCA_035938355.1 Acidobacteriaceae bacterium | reverse complement strand
GCCCTTTGCGACGCCGTGGCCCAGATCCTTCGCCGCGTCTTTCGTGTCCGTGCCGGCATCTTTCACGTCCTGGCCAGCTGTCTGCGCCAGAACTACGGGCGCGGCGCAACCCAATGCCAGTGCTGCCGTCACCACGAACGTACCCATACGTTTTCTGAGATCTTTCACAACACCCTCCTCGAGGTCTCGTGTCAGGCTGTGTCGTAACAGTCCTGTGTCGTAACAGTCTACGACGCGCGGCCCATGGGTTGTTGGATGCTGTCGCTCTCCCGCTTAAGGCCGCCCAGGAAGCCATTGATTGCTCCGGCAAAGGCGACCGGAACCTCTTCATGAGGAAGATGGCCCGCGCCCGGAATCACCAGCAACGAAGCGCGATCAAAGTATTCAGCAAGCCGCTCCCCACTGCGAAGGCTCACGGCGCGATCACGATCTCCCCAGAGCAGCAGCGCCGGCACTCTGCGCACGCCGGGCAGAGCCGCCTCCAGGGCGGCCATGTCCAACTCCCAGCGGTCGAGGATGCTCAACACGTAGGAAACGGTACCAGGCACACGCAGCGACGTTATGTAGCGCTCCAGAGACCCGCTGCGAATCCGGCTGGCGTCTCCATACATACGACCCAGCGCCAGCGCCTGGACATTGGCAGGCACGGTCGGGAGACGTCCGGCAAACCACCGCCCCAACGCCGTCCGGTAGAAGCGTATGAGCGGATCTGCAACATCGGAGAAGGGATTGGCAGGCGCGTGAAGCACCAGGCTGCGGACGCGCTCCGGATGAAGGGCAGCCAGCATGAGGGCCACGGATCCGCCATGCGACGTGCCGACGATGTCGGCCTGCCCGATGCCCTTGGCATCCATAAGGTCGACCAATCGGCCGGCAGTTGCCACCAGGCTGACGTCCAACTTGGGAACCCGATCGGAACCGCCAATTCCCAGCGCGTCCGGCGAATACACGGTCGAGCTGGCGGCCAGCCGCTGCGTCGCCGGTCCCCAGGCGTCTGCGGTGCCCAGCAGGCCGTGCAGCAGCAGCAGGGACGGTCCGTCGCCGGTGACAAGACAGCGCATCCGCGCTTCCTGGACCCGGACGAACTCTTCGTGTTCCCGAATTTCACCTAAGGCAGTCATCCAGTTGGCAAGTGACACTCGAAGAGCCCTCCGGAACGTCGTAAAGCTCCGTGTTCGCACAATATTCAAACTCTTGAAACATAGAAAGCCCCGTTTTGGAAAAAGATGTATCGACGGAGCCTCCAGATACCGAAATGGCGGGCGTTGGTCACGTTCCCCTTTGCCCAAACTTGGACAAGTTACCCGCCTTCTGCGGGATACGAAAATACGATACGGACTATGCCTCGTCATAGCGTCCTACCGTTTCGCGGAACCCTAAGAGTGGCAACGCGCTGTGGTAGGGCGGATGAAACCGCATTCAAAACCCACACTTTCTTTTGTATGAACAGTTTAGGGACGGAATTGCGTCCCGTGAGTCCAAACGAGAGGCTGGCAAGCTGCGTGCTTCGCACTAGACTGAAGCGAACACCTTGTTGGTCATCTGCCAGGGCGCATGCAAAAGTCGATCTCAACCCGGCTTACCGTGGTATCCCTGGCGCTGTTTACGCTCGCCGCGGCCATCTTTGCTTCGCTCAATCTGGTGAAGGACGCCGAATTCCAGAAGCCCACGGACGGCATCTGGTGGGTAGAGGCGCATGGCGGACTGGAAGCGCGGCGTGTGCCTGCAGATAGTCCGGGCGAACACGCAGGTATCAAGACCGGTGATGTCCTGGTTGCGGCGGCCGATCATCCGACACCGAGGATGGCCAGCCTGGTCCGCCAATGGTTCCATACCGGCATCTGGCGAAGCCTTGATTACACGCTCCTGCGTTCCGGGGTTCGCATCAATGCCTCCGTCATCCTGAGCAAGCAGGACCGTTCGCAGTACAACGGCGTGCGCCTGGTGGCGCTGGTGTACCTGCTCATTGGCCTGTATGTGCTCTTTCGGCGCTGGACGGCGCCCCACGCCACGCACTTCTACGTCTTTTGCCTGGCCTCATTCGTTCTTTACGCCTTTCATAGCACCGGCAAGCTGAATGCCTTCGACTGGGTGATTTACTGGGGCAACATCATCGCCGGCGCCCTGCAGCCCGCCCTCTTCCTGCATTTTGCTCTCGCCTTCCCGGAGAACCGCGCCAGCGATCGTCGCAACGTCCTCCGGCACCGTTGGCTCATGGCTCTGGTCTATCTGCCCGCTGTCCTGGTCATCGGCGTTCAGGCACTGGCGTTTGTCTACTGGTCCGCCACCGAACTGCTGCTGCATCGTCTGGAACAGATCGCTGTCGGCTACCTTGCCGCTTACTACGTATTGGCCGCGCTCGTGTTTTTCGCGCACTACCGCATCACGCGTGATCCATTGCGCCGTCAGCAGTTGAAATGGCTGACGCGCGGCACACTCCTGGCGGTCATCCCGTTCACCATCCTGAACGTCATTCCGTTTCTGGCCGACTGGGCCATGCCGACGCTGCTCACCAAGCTCTCCGGCCTCTGCCTGGTTTTCGTGCCCCTTACGTTCTCCTGGGCCATCGTGCGTTATCGGCTCATGGATGTGGACCTGATCTTCAAGCGCGGCGTCGCTTATACGCTGGCCACTGCTTCGCTCATTGGGCTCTACTTCGGTGCGGTCGCGATCGCGGCGGAGACCATCCACAAAAACCTCCCCAGCTTCGGCGCGTGGGGACTGATCGCGACAATCATCATCACGGCGCAGCTCTTCGATCCGCTGAAGCGCGCCATCCAGGCGCGGCTGGACCGTGTCTTCGATCGCCGACGCTACGACTATCGCCAGACCCTGATTGAATTCGGGCGTGGCTTGAGTTCGGAGACCGATCTGGACGCGGTGCTGGCCTCGGTGACCGATCGGCTGACGCGGGCGCTTCTGGTCTCTCGCGTGGCGCTCTTCCTGGATGGACCGCGAGGACATTACACGCTCGCTGCAGCCCGGGGCCTCGATGCCAGCCTGACGCCGGTCACTGGATCCGCCGCCCGGTCGCTCGACCTGAGCTTCCTCAACTTCGAATCCGGCGGCCCGGAGTCGGGACGGCTTGCCCAGGCAGCCGAGCACGGCGAAACGGGCTCGCATCTCTTCTTCGAGAACCCACATCAGGCCCTCTATCTGAGCGAGCAGGAGCGCGCTGCAGCGACCGCGCTTGATCTCCACTACTACCTGCCCTGTCGGGTGCAGCAACGCACCATCGCGATCGTAGGGCTCGGCCGCACCACCTCCGGTGATTTCCTCTCATCCGAGGACGTGGAGCTGCTGGAATCGCTGGCCTCCTACGTGGGTATTGCCATCCAGAACGCGCGCCTCTACGCATCGCTCGCGCAGAAGGCGTCCGAATACGAGCGGCTCAAGGAGTTCAACGAGAACATCGTCGAGTCGATCAACGTCGGCATTCTTGCCATCGGCCTCGATGAAACGGTCGAGAGCTGGAATGCGCAGATGGAAGTCATGTTCGCCATGCCGCGCGTGGACGTTCTGAACAAGTCCATCGATGCCGTCTTCCCCGCAGAGTTTATGAACGAATTTCGCCGGCTGAAAGACGAACCGGGCGTTCACAACCTGTACAAGTTCCCGTTGCCGATGCGTACCGGCGAGACGCGGACCGCCAACATCGCCATCGCCCCGCTGGTCTCCCGCAGCTTCTCCGTCGTCGGCCGCATCATCTTGGTCGACGACATCACCGGGCGCATGCAGCTAGAGGCCCAGCTCGCGCAGGCAGAGAAGCTCTCGTCGATCGGACTGCTGGCCGCCGGCGTTGCGCTCGAGGTCAATACGCCGCTTGCCGTCATTTCCAGCTACACGCAGATGCTGGCCAAGCAGGTGCGCGGCGATGAGCGCCTCGCGCCGCTGCTCGATCGCATCACCAGCCAGACCTTCCGGGCATCGGAGATCGTGAACAGCCTGCTGAACTTCTCCCGGACAGGCAACACGGAGTTCTCTGAGATCGACCTCAACACCGTGATCCGCGATACCGTGACGCTGCTCGAACATCAATTCAAAACCGCTGGATTGCATCTTCAAGTGGACCTGAAGCCGGAGCTTCCCCATATCGTCGGCAACGCAAATAAGCTGCAGCAGGTCTTCCTCAACCTGTTCATCAACGCCAAGGACGCCATGAGCTCGGGTGGGTCGTTGCGCGTGGCGACGGAGTTGAACGGCCGCGTGGGCGTTCTCATCGCGGATACCGGCTCGGGAATTGCGCCGGAGCACATGCAGCGTATCTACGACCCGTTCTTCACTACCAAAAATGCTCCGTCCGAAGAAGGCAAGCGCCGCGGCACGGGCCTCGGCCTGGCGGTGACCTACGGCATCATCCAGGAGCACTCCGGCCGCATCCATGTGGATAGCGCGGTCGGCCATGGGACCACGTTCCGCCTCGAATTCCCCGCTGCAAGGAAAGCACTACATGTCTGAAGGCACCACGGTGCTGGCCCCAAATGCAGCGGCCGGCGACATCCAGACCGCCCGTATCCTCATCATCGATGACGAGGCGGCTATTCGTGAATCGCTCGAAACCCTGCTGGCGCTCGAGGGCTATACCGTAGGCACGGCGCCGGACGGCGTGAAGGGCCTGGACGAGCTCGAACGCCAGTCGTACGATCTCGTGCTCCTGGACCTTGCCCTGCCGGGCGAGAACGGCATCGACCTGCTTCCCCGCATTCTGGACCGGCATCCGGAACTGCCGGTCATCATGATCACGGCATACGGCACCGTGACCAATGTAGTCGATGCCATTCGCGCGGGCGCTCGGAATTTCGTACAGAAGCCGTGGGAGAACGAAAAGCTCCTAGCGGACATTCGGGCCGCCATCGCCCAGCACCGCACCGAAGAAGAGAACGTCCAGCTGAAGCGCGCGCTCAAGCAGCGCTACACCTTCGAAAATATCGTGGGCAAGAGCGAGCCCATGCTGCGCATTCTCGACCTGGTGGCTCAAGTGGCGCCTTCGCGCTTCACTGTCCTGATCCAGGGCGAGACCGGCACGGGTAAGGACGTCATCGCGAAGGCCATCCATGCGAACTCCCCGCGGCGGGATAAGCCCTTTGTGCCGATCAACACCGGAGCGCTGCCTACAGAGCTGCTGGAATCTCAACTCTTCGGCCATGTGAAGGGGGCCTTCACATCGGCGCACGCGGCGCAGAAGGGCCTCTTTGAGATCGCCAACGGCGGCACGCTCTTCCTGGACGAGATTGGCACTATGGGTCTGGAGACCCAGGCGAAGATTCTGCGCGTACTACAGGACCGCCGCTTCCGCCCGCTGGGCTCCGTGCAGGAGGTTCAGGTGGATGTCCGCATTCTGGCCGCCACCAACAGCAACCTGCGTCAGGGAGTGCGGGAAGGGCGCTTTCGTGAGGACCTGTACTACCGCCTGAACGTGGTCACCATTGACCTGCCACCGTTGCGCTCACGCCGCGAGGACATTCCGCTGCTGGCGACCTATTTCCTCGAGCATTTCTCCATAGAAAACCAGCTTGAACTGCGGCGGCTGGCGCCGGAGGTAATGCGGGCAATGATGGACTACGACTGGCCAGGCAACGTCCGCGAGCTGGAGCATGTCATTGCACGCGGCGTCGCTCTCTCGCCCACTGCGGTGATTCCGCTCGAGGTTCTGCCCGGCGAGCTGACGGGGCGGTCCTACTCGGCCTCTCTTCTGGAGCACGATGCAAACGCCTCTCTCTTCGACATCTTGGAGGACATCGAACGGCGCATCATCATCGACAAGCTGGAGCGCTCCAACTGGAACCAGACCGAGGCCGCCGAACAGTTCCGCATCCCCCTGTCGACCCTGAATCAGAAAATCAAGCGGCTGAATATAGAAATACGCAAGAAGCAGAAAGAATAGGCAGGCGGGTCGGCACGCCCTTCCATTCCGACATTCAGTGGCTCGTGTGATCGCGAAGCTCAGCCCCGGGTCCGTTTTTTCGCACAGAAGCGATGCCGTTTTCGCATGCCGCTTCTGAGGAATACATCTCGCTCATCCCGATAATCTGGCCGTTGGATGCCTTCAATACAAAGTAAGGCTCGGAACGCTTGGAGTTCTTCCGCTCGAAGTGCGCTTCATCTGCCGAATGCTTGCGCACAGATTCAATGCCGTTCAGCGCACCGTCCTTGCTCTCATAGGTCTCGCTTACCAGAATCACTTCCCCGTTCCCTGCCTTGAGATTGAACCGGTACTTCTCCCCGTTGGCCCCGTGCTTCAAATCGTAGGTCGCTGCCATAAATGGCTCCTTTCGGACCGGGACCGCGAATAATGCCACATGATGGTACACCGCCGGGTGGACCCCACGAATCAATGTTTCTTCCTCATCCTTTCGCCCCGCGATGGCATTCCTGTCTGCCGTTACAATTCCCCCATGCCCTTCGCTACGCTGGATAGCTTTGCCAGGAAGAGCGTCCGCTCCGTACAGGACTACGCAATTCTCTCCGGCCGCGCGATCTTCAACCTTTTCCGGCAACCGCGCTACGTCGACGACATCTTCAGCCAGGCTGACATCATCGGCGTGGGCTCGATCCCGATTGTCATCCTTACCGGTTTCTTTACCGGTGCGGTGCTGGCGGTCCAATCGGCATCGTCGCTGGCCACCTTTGGCGCCACTGCTCTCACCGGAACGCTGGTATCGCTCTCCATGATCAAGGAGCTTGGACCCGTTCTGACCTCGCTGATGATCTCCGGCCGCAACGCCTCCGGAATGGCATCTGAGCTCGGTTCGATGATGGTGACCGAGCAGATCGACGCCATGCGCGCGTTGGGCACCGACCCGATCAAGAAACTGGTTGTGCCGCGCATGGTGGCCACGGTCGTCATGAACTTCTTCCTCACCATCATTTCCGACCTCGTTGGAATCCTGGGCGGCGCCTGGGTGGCAGTCTTTTTGCTGGGCCAGAGCGGCTCGCAGTACTTCCATACCTCGTATCAATCGCTCGTCTACGCCGATGTGGTGCAGGGGCTTGTCAAACCGGTCTTCTTCGGCTTCATCATCGCTTCGGTCGGCTGCTACTTCGGCATGTCCACTCGCGGCGGCACGCAGGGCGTGGGCCGCTCCACCACGCAGGCCGTCGTGGTCGCATCGGTGCTAATCATCGTCATCGACTTCATCATTACCCGCTTCATGATCGGTATCTTCGGACGCTGACAGATGCCTGCCGCCGCTCCCGAGACCGCGACCAGCCGCTATCCGCCCAAGGCGGGCGAGCCGCCCGTCGTCTTTGAAGATGTCTCCATCCGGTTCGACCGGAATGAGGTCCTGCGGAACATCTCCTTCAAGGTGGACTCGGGAGAGACGCGGCTGCTGCTCGGACCGGCAGGCAGCGGCAAAAGCGTGCTGATGAAGCTTGCGAATGGGTTGATCCGCCCGGACAGCGGTCGCATCTTCATCTTCGGTTATGAAATCACCGCGATGAGCGAGGATGAACTATTCGAGCTGCGCGGCTCAGTCGGCATGGTCTTCCAGGAGGGTGCGCTGTTCGACTCCATGAACATTCGCGACAACGTCGGCTACCAGTTGATGGAACGGCACATCTCCGATGATGAGGTCGACCGCCGCGTCGAAGAATCACTGAAGTTTGTGGAGCTGGATAAGACGATGGAGAAGTTCCCCTCGGAGCTCTCCGGTGGCATGCGGCGTCGCGTCGCCATCGCCCGCGCCATCATCGCGAAGCCCAGCCTGCTGCTCTACGATTCACCGACCGGCGGACTCGATCCGATCACTTCCACCAATATCATCGCGCTCGTCATGAAACAGCGCGACGTCTATCACACCAGCTCCATCCTGATCACGCACCGGCTGCAGGATGCCTTCATGCTGGCCACGCACTACTTTGACCGGGACAAGAACATGATGGTGACGCTGCCCAGTGGAGAGGCCGATCGCGACACCAGCTTCATGTTGTTGCACGAAGGCCGCCTGGTCTTTGATGGAACGACCCACGACCTTGTGCACTCGGACGATCCGTTCCTGAAGGAATATCTCTCCTAGCAGCCGTCTCCGCCGTCACGCGAACAACAGACCTACCGGTGCTCCTACGTGGTAGCTTCGGTCAGTTACCTTCAGCGTGCCATCGTGCGGATCGCGCGCAAACACCACGACGTTCTGTGAGTCCTGATTGGCTACGACCAGCCACTTCTCTGAGGGGTCGAGCGTGAAATTGCGCGGAGTCTTTCCGCCACATCCGATGCGCTGCACAAAGCTGAGAGCGCCGCTTGCAGCATCGATCTTGAAGACCACCAGTACGTCTTCGGCGCGGTTGGAGGCATAGAGAAAGCGCCCGGTGCGATCGATCGCCAACTCTGCGCCCGAGCTCTCCCCCTTGAAGGCGGGGTCGCGAAGGGGCACTTCGGAGACCGAAGTGAGGACACCGGTCTTTGCATTCCACGCAAGTGCGTCCACCGTCGAAGTAAGCTCGTTGATCGAGTACACCCATTTGCCGCTAGGATGAAAGCACGCATGGCGTGGTCCCGAGCCAGGTTTCGCCTGCCATGGCGCTCCCGTCTCCTTGAGTTGGGCGGTCTTGAGATCGACGTGGAAGATCCAGATGTGATCTGTACCCAGATCATTGACCAGCAGAAACCGCTCGTCTGGCGAGAGCGTGAC
>DASZGZ010000329.1:0-2940 GCA_035938355.1 Acidobacteriaceae bacterium | reverse complement strand
GTCCCAGGCGGCCCGCAAGTCCGTTGAACTCCTCCGGACCATGGGCAAGTTCGGTGAAGATGCCCATTTCAACGGCGCTAAGCAGCGTCTTCGACGCCCAAAAGCCCAGACCTACCTGCATGACGTGGTCCGGTGACGGACCCGTAGCAACATTCGACATACTTCCCCTCACTCGGTAAAGTCAGCAAACTCCCCTGCTCTGCTGAAGCGGGGAACACGAAAGATTCATCTCTGTGATTTGCCGAGACATGGCAACCTGCGCATATCTCCAGGGGAGCGACCTTTATATAACAGCGGATTCCTTCTATGTCCAGACCGTGCAACCATTTCTCCCCAGTCGCAATGGGCCGCCGGCCATGGCGTTCGCGGTTAGACTCCTATCCAGGCACTACACTGATAAGAAGCCGATGAGTACGGAAAAACCTCTCTCGCGGGCCATCCATGATCGCCGCGCAACCCCAAGCTTTGATGGACGTCCGATTCCCTTCAAGGATCTGCGCCGTATCCTCGATGCCGGTCTCACGGCGCCGAGCGCATACAACCTGCAGCCGTGGCGCTTTATCGTCGTCCGCACCCCGGAGCAGAAACACCGGCTGCGCAGCGCCTGCTACAACCAGCCGAAGGTTGACGAGGCATCTGCGGTGATTGTGGCCTGCGGTGATGCCGACGGCTGGCGCAACGGCGACCTGGAGGAGATGCTCCGCATGGGCCGCGAAAACGGCATGCCGGAGAACTACGCAGAGCAGGCAAAGGTCGGCATTCCTGCCTACCTCTCAAACCACCCGAATATACCGATGTGGCTGAACCGCCAGGTGATGATCGCCTTTACCCACATGATGCTGATGGCGGAGGTGTTGGGCTATGACACGGCGCCCATGGAAGGCTACGAGCCGGAAAGAGTGAGCGAAGTGCTCAAGCTGCCGCTGAGCTACTCGACCGTCGCGCTGCTGGCGCTGGGCTGGGGGCGCGGCGCGGACAAGTTCTCGGGTGGCCGGTTCTCCACGAACCGCACGGTGTTTGGTGAAGAGTATGGCCGCCCCCTGACGGGCGAGCGGACCGACGAGTAGCTGTAGAGATGCAGAGAGAATTTCCAAAGGCCCCCATTGCCGCTGTGGGCGCCGTGGTGCTGGACGATACGCTGCGCGTGCTGCTGGTGCGGCGTGGCCGGGAGCCATTGTTGGGCGAGTGGTCGCTGCCCGGCGGCGCGCTGGAACTGGGCGAGCGGCTGGAGGATGGCGTGCGGCGTGAAGTAAGCGAGGAGACCGGACTGGACGTGGAGCCTGTCGAGATCGTCGCCGTCTTCGATCACATCTCGCACAGCGCCGACAACGCGCAGGTGCGGTTTCATTATGTTCTGGTGGACTATCGCTGCCGCCTGCTGGGCGGGACGCTGGCCAGCGCGTCAGATGCGAGCGAGGCACGCTGGGCGCGCTGGAATGAACTCACGGGACACGGAGCGCTTGTCATCCGTCCCTTTACATTGAGCGTGATCCGCAAGGCGCTCGATCAAACGGGTCGCGACCCCAACCCGGCGCAGGAGCGCGAGATCGTCACGCGAAATCCGGCTGCAGCACAGAAGCAATCCGCCACTCAGGAGGAGCCCTTCCCTTGAGCCAAAGGCGGAGCGGGGCTCGACCGGCGAGCCGCAGCGATCGCGCACGCAAGATGCGCACCATGCAACTAGACAGACCGGCAGATCCAGCAGCATTGAGCTGGAAGACCTACGGCTATTCCGTTCTGGCCATGGTGTTGATCTTCCTTGTGGGCGCCCTGGTGGTGTGGCGGCGTCCGCTCGCCGTGATCGAGACGCTGACGCAGGCACGCCTGGCATACGGCGGCTTCCGTAACGAGTACACGACGATTCGCGGCAATCGCATCCACTACTACGAAGGCGGCAGCGGCGTGCCGGTGGTACTGGTGCATGGGTTAGGCAGTCGCGCCGAAGATTGGGCCAACCTGATGCAGCAGCTGAAACAAGCGGGCTTCCACGTCTACGCGATTGATCTGCTCGGATATGGCCGCTCCGCGCGGCCTGCAGACGCCAGCTATTCCATTCCGGAAGAGGCCCAATATGTAGAGGAATTTCTCGCGCAGCGTGGACTCGAGAAGGTGAATCTGGTGGGCTGGTCCATGGGCGGCTGGGTGGCGATGCGTGTCGCGCTCGATCAACCGGCGCGCATCGCAAGGTTAGTGCTGTGCGACTCGGCCGGCATTCGCTTCGAGCCGTCGTTCACGATGTTTGACTTTGAGCCAACCACGATTCCCGCGGTGCAGCGCCTCTACCGCATGCTGATGCCGCAACCTGCCGAGATACCCGACTTTCTGGCGAGTGACATGGTCCGCAAATTCAAAGAGCTGAACTGGGTTGTGGACCGCAGTGCGCGCTCGATGTTCCGCGGAGACGATCTGCTGGATGGCAAGCTGAGCGGCCTCCAGATGCCGACGCTGATTCTCTGGGGCAAGCAGGATCATCTCATTCCGCTGGCGACTGGCGTCTCCATGCATCAGCAGATCCCGCAATCGGTCCTCGAGATTTACGACGGCTGTGGCCATCTGGCGCCGGGCCAGTGTGCAGCACGCATCGGTCCGCGGCTGATCGATTTCCTCAAAGGCGAGGAACCGCAGTCACAAAAGGTCACCGAGATCGGCCCGAGCTGAACGGATCCTTTAACGCGGTTCAGCGTTGATCGCCCGTCTGTCCGTGCGACACCGGCATGACGACGGGCAAAGTGACCACTGCACGCGCTCCGACAGTCTGGCGATTGATCAACCTCACCGAGCCGGCGTGCGCTTCCACGATCTGCCGCGCCAGCGCAAGGCCGACGCCGCTGCCGCCAGCCTTCGTGGTGTAGAAGGGGACGAATAAGTTGGAGTCATTGGCGATGCCGGGGCCATTGTCCTCGATGCCGATGATGACCTTGCCGGCTTCCACCTGCCACC
>DASZGZ010000328.1:0-15929 GCA_035938355.1 Acidobacteriaceae bacterium | reverse complement strand
GCGACGTGTATCTGCCCGTGTTTGCGATCGCCGATCCGACGAATCACGCGGCGGTGGCGATTTTTCCAGAAAAGGGTGCTCCATTTGGACCGCAGGATGGCCCTGAACTGCTTGCGTCGTACACCGGGGACGCTGCGGGAAACATCACCACGAACAATACCCACAAGAACATGCCCGGAGTCGCGGTCGGTTTAGTGAACCGGATGCGGATGTCTCCTTCGGGCAAGCTTCTGGCTGTCGCGGGAACTGCCGGATTGCAGGTCTTTCACTTCAACGGCGCGAGCCCGATTGCAAAATACACGGGCTTGCTGGTTTCCGGCCCCGTGAGCATGGCGTACTGGGATAATGCCAACCATCTGTACGCGTTAGGCGCGAACAAGCTGTATGTATTCACGGTGACGCCTACGAGTGTGAGCCGCGCTGCGGGTTCGCCGTACACGATCGCGAAGTCTGCTGCGCTGATCGTTCAGCCGAAATAGAGCTTCAACCTACAGTAGCGAATCGAGCTGGCAATTGCTGGCTGGCTCATGCGGCGGCTTCGGCCGCCGCTTTTTCTTTTTGGCGCGGCCACTCGACAGTCGATGTACCGTAATGTATACACTGTATACATGCCTGCCCAGCCGACATCGAAACGGATCGCCATAGCCGCTCGGAGGCTCCTGGACAAGGAGGGCGCCGAGGCGGTGACGATGCGGAGGGTTGCGGCGGCGGTGGGGATCACCGCGATGGCCGTGTACCGGCACTATCCCGATCGAAAGGGCCTGTTGAACGCGCTGGCGGATGAAGGCTTTGAAGAGCTTGCGCAGAAGCTAGCTGCTGCGGGGAGTTCTTCGGGAGGGAAGCGCCCGGCCAGCGTTGAGGACCGGCTTACGCGATTGCTGGATGTGAACCTGAGCTTTGCGCTTGAGAATCCGCGGCTTTTCGAGCTGATGTTTCTTACGCCGCGTGAAGGCGCACGGCAGTATCCGCGGGATTTCAAAGCGGAGAAGTCGCCGACGGCGAACGTCTTCGCGGACCTGATACGCGAAGGCATCGCGAGCGGTTATTTTCGCAAAACCACTGATGTGTGGGCGATCGTCTTCGAGACCGGCGCGCTGTGGCAGGGCCTGATGATGCTGTACCTGGGCGGCCGCGTCAGCATGCCTGCGGCGCAATATCGAATGTTTTGCCACGAGTCGTTACGGAGGTACATGGATGGGATACGCGCCTAGCTTCAAGAGCGGCTTGACGGCATTAGTGGTTGCGGCCGCGACGGCTGTGCTGCTGTGGTTTGGCAATGGGCTGGATCCGTGGTGGCCGCTAATGTGGTTCGCGCCGCTGCCGGTGCTGTGGTTTGCGTTGCGCCATTCGTGGTGGATGACGGCGATGACGGCTGTCGCGGCGTGGCTGGCGGGATCGCTGAATCTATGGGGCTACTTCCATCTGGTAGGAATGCCGTTTGTGGCGTGGCTGGGCATCTTCGGTGCGGTTGCGCTGGTGGCGGCAGGCGCGGTGCTGCTCTTTCGTGCGCTGGTGCTGCGCGGCGCATGGTGGAGCGCGCTGGTGGCATTTCCGGCGGTGTGGGTCACGCTCGAGTTCGTGCGCAACCTGACGACGCCGCATGCGACAGCCGGCAGCATTGCGTACACGCAATTGAAGTTTCTGCCCTTCCTGCAACTGGCCTCGATCACGGGACCGTGGGGCATGAGCTTTCTGCTGCTGTGCTTTCCGGCCGCGCTTGCAATTGGCCTGCACCTGCGAGAGACGGCGCCCAGGGCGGCGCTGCGGATTGTGGCGACGACGATTGCCGTGCTGGCTGCAGTGTTGATCTTTGGCGTGGTGCGACTGGCGACGACGCCGCGCGTACCTGCGGTGAAGGTGGGGCTTATCACATCCGACGTGCACGGGAATGTGGGTGTGGCGGATAACGGTGCGGAGACGACGCGGCTGTTCGAGAAGTATGCGGTGGAGACGGAGCAGCTGGCGTCGCAGGGGGCACAGGCGATTGTGCTGCCAGAGAAGCTTGGCGTGGTGCTGGAGGCCGAGAACGGGAGCGCGGACCCGATCTTTCAGCAATTGGCAGACAGGAGCGGCGCGACGATCGTTGTGGGCGAGGTGCACGTTGCTGACCGCGTGAACAACAGCGCTGCGAAGTATAACCAGGCGCGTGTCTATCAACCGCAAGCGGCAGTGCTGAGCTACAACAAGCAGCACATGCTGCCGCCATTTGAGTCGCCTCTGACGCCTGGCACGACGCTGGTGACGATGTCGCGGCCCGCGGACAGATGGGGTGTCGCGATCTGCAAGGACATGGATTTCACGCCACTGTCGCGCCAGTATGGAGCAGCGGGCGTGGGGCTGATGCTGGTGCCGGGCTGGGACTTCAACGTGGATCGTAACTGGCATGGTCACATAGCAGTGATGCGTGGGGTGGAGGACGGCTTCAGCATTGTGCGTGCGGCGAAGAACGGGTACCTGACGGTGAGCGACGATCGTGGCCGGGTGGTTGCGGAGACGCGGAGCGATGCCGCGCCCTTTGCCACATTGATCGCTACTGTTCCGGCGGCGCACAGTGCGACGCTCTATCTTCTGCTAGGGGACTGGTTTGGGTGGCTGGCGTGTGGGCTGCTTGTTTTCGCTCTCATACAACTGCTGCGCCGTTGAGTCGGTCTGCGCGCAGAGTTGTTCCGGGATATCGCTTGGCTGACCGCCTTTTTGCTCGGAGGCTGATGCAGGAGGCGAAGTTCCTTGCGCGGCCAGGGGCGAGTGGTGTGAGATACAGCCAATCCATTTCGTTCGCTCAGGGTGCGCTATGTTTAGCCGTTTGGCTGCAGCGAGAGAGTCGAAGGGCCCCGCGGAGGCGAACAGGTCGGCGGTGCTGAGTCGGCCGCCTGGCGAGCGCGAGATGCGGGACTGGTCGCGCAGCCCTGCCAAGGTGCAAGCCAAGCTTGCGACCGGCCCGGTAGACGATCCATTGGAAGCAGAGGCGGATCGCGTCGCCGAGCAGGTTCTGCGCGCGCCCAATGTAGATGGGAGCAAGCAAACAGGTGAGCGGAAGAGCCCAAGACACGCTCTCGGACACGCTCGCGGAGTTTTGTCGGGAAGCGCAGCAGATGAGGTGCTCCCGTTCGGGGGCCGGCCGCTCGATACAGAGACGCGGTCGTTCTTCGAGCCGCGCTTCGGGTACGACTTCAGCCGCGTGCGCATTTATCCGGATGAGAAGGCGGCGGAGTCGGCGCGCTCGATGGGGGCGCTGGCCTACACGGCCGGTCCGAAGATTGCATTCGGTGGCGGCCGCTACCAACCGGCAACAGGCGAAGGTCGCAGGCTGCTGGCGCATGAGCTGACGCACGTGGTGCAGCAGGGACACGCAACAGCGATTGCGGGAAGCGGCGGCGCCGTGCGGGTTTCGGCAGGGCACGCGGCTCCGTCCATCCAGCGCGATACGCCGAGCGGAACTCAGCAGCAGATTCCGGCCAACGCGACCGACCAGGGTGGACCGCTTTCAATCACAAAAAGATACGAGGATCTTGTTTCGCGAGAAGAGGTGAAGCAGGCTCTGACTACTTATCTGTATGACGTACAGCGGGAGCAGGGCGGCCAGACTCTTCATATGACGGACACGGTGAAGTGGGCAGTGCGCATGCTCTTCCAGGGAGACGCTACCTTGTCCGCGAAAGGCGAAGGCGTTTTCTCTGGAATAGGGACGGGCTCCGTGCCGGAGTTTGCGGACAAGGTAGCGAAGCTGCTGCCCGAATACATACCGCGCAGAAATTTGAAACAACTGGGAGGGCAGCCGACGAAGGAGACTCCCGATACCAGGCCGAAGTCCGCGGGCGAGGCTGCGGGTCAAGGGGTGGTGGATTCGACCGTTGCTCCGCTTGTGAAAAAGATGGGGCTGCCGAAGGACCTGGAGAAGAAGATTATCGAGGGCGCGCGAGATGCGGTCGGCGCCGGATTGGTGAGCATTCTGGATCAGGCTATGGGCGGCTCGCAGTTGAGCCCAGGGCAGCAGAGCGCAATTCACAGCCTGGTGGACGGGCTGATCAAGCAGAAGACTGGTGCGGCGCCGGACAAACAGCAGGAGGGAGCGGGCAGCCCCTATGGACCCGCGCCGGTAGAGCCGCCATCGACGTCGCCTTCGATGGGATCCGTCACGGCCCCCGGTGAGCACACATTCAATTTGCCCAAGGTCCCGTGGGATTTTCCGACGAAGAAGCTTCCGCCGCCGAATCTTCCCCAGGCTCCGGCGGCGAGCTCGGCGCCTTCGGTAGACAAGATTATCCAGGGGCTGGATGATGCTTCGCTGCTACCGGCAGCGGCCAAGGGCAAACCGGACACCGGCAATTACGGCGGTGCCAAAGAGTTCGCTCGCAGCGTGGCAGACCAGCTGGCGGCCGCGGACAAGAAGAGCCGAGGCGGCAACGTCGATGTGATGATCAGCGCGGATTACCGGCACGTCGAGGACCTGCGCGATGTCTTCGACAAGATGGCGGAGATCATCAAGAAGGTCGCTGCGGCGCTGCCGGGCGGCGCGGCAAACATCGAAACGGTGACCATCAAAATACCGAGGATGGGCAAGGACGATAAGATTCCGCCGCAATGGATTGTCAGACTGCACGGCGGCAACTGACAGCGGCAATCGCAAAAGGCTGTCCGGCGAAGACCGTCAAGCCCAGAGGCGGATACCGATGAATCCCCAATAAGCGAAGTATGCAGTGACGATGAGCAACGCGGCGCTGACGGCCATCGAGAACCAGCGGACGCTGTTGCGGACTGGTTGCTTTCGCGCGAGCCACAGAGCGACGGCGCTGGCCAGGGAAGCCACGGCAAAGAGCAAGGTGCAGAAGAAGAGACCGAAGGACCAGATGGTGAAGTTGCCGAGGCGGTTGAGCAGGTCGCTGGTGGAGAGAACGAAGATGCCAACCGATGCAGCCAGACTGAGAACAGCGATGAGCGGCCAGAGGCGGATGGCGCGCTCGACTGGACGGCGGCGCTTTTTGAAGAAGCCGCCGATGAGCCAGAAGGGCGCATAGAGCACGATGGCTGCGAACGCCAATACAAACCATGCCATGGCGGCAACTTCTGCAAGAGCAAGCAGGGTGGGGACCTGCTTCCATGTGCCACCGAGGAAGACGAATTGTCCTTCGGCGTTGGGTGCAATGAGCGCCCCGGTGGCGATGGGTTCGGGCGGATCCTTCTTCGAGAGATAGCGGAACTGGTTTCCGCTGACGGGCACGAAGGTGTCGTTGTCAGTGCCGATGAGGTTGGTGAGCACGAGGTTGCCGCCCGCAAAGTGGACGCGATGAAAACCGAGGCGCTCGATTCCGTGCATGAATTCGTTGCGCGGTGAGTCGGGTTCGTACCACCCGGCGTACTGCTGTGCGTCTGCAGGCAGTGGAGCCGCGGCGGGCACTGCGGGTTTTGTTACTCCACGCGTGATGTACGCGCGGATGGCGTCGCCGATTTTTTCAAACGCCCCGCCGTTGCCGGAGTTGATGCTGTAGAAGTAGCCGACGCCGTACTCGGGCAGATACGACATATCGGTGAGGCCACCTTCCACGCCGCCGTTGTGGCCGTGATAGACGAAGCCGTCGTGGATGCTGGTGTAGTTGCTGAGGCCGTAACCGGCCTTGAGACCCTGTTGCGCCTGCCAGGTGCGGGTGGGCGTTTCCGCGCGATCGATGTCGGCCGCGGGCATGATTTGCTGTCCGTGGACTGCACCGCGATTGAGATAGAAGCCGACGTAAGCCGCCATGTCATTGGCGGATGCATTGATGGCGCCGGCCGGACGCTCAAGGATGTTCCAGTAGTGATACGGAGTCTTGCCGTCGTCCTGATAGAGGGTAGTCAACTGCGGCGACGGCTGTTCGAAATACGTCGCCGTCTTCATGCCGATGGGCAGAAAGAAGTTCTGGGTGACGTAGTCCTCGAAGCGCTGACCGGTGAGCTTTTCGACGATATAGGCGGCGACGGGCGGACCGGAGTTGCAATAGGCCATGCGCGTTCCCGGCGGCCAGCGGGAGATGCGCGAGTGATGGTAGTAGTCGAGGCCTTCGCGCAACGTCATGCCCTTTGCATCCTTGGCGTATTCGGGCAGATGCAGGTCATCCCATCCGGTGGTGTGCTCCAGCAGATCGACGACGCGAACCGGATCTGTGGCTTCCCAACGGTTCTCGAACCAGATCTCGGGGATGAGTTTGTGTACCGGATCCTGCAGAGAGAGGCGCCCTTCATCGACGAGCTTGAGGATGGAGAGCGAGGCGAAAGCCTTGGATGTGGAGCCGATGCGGAAGAGGGTGTCGGCGGTGGCGGGCTGGTTTTGGGCGACGTTCGCCTTACCGAGGCCGCCAACCCAGACATTGACCCACTCCGGACCATCGCGGCGCACGATAGCAACGGACACGCCGGGTGTGTGGGTGTCGTTGAGGATCTTCTCAAGCTGCTGGCGGAGTTCGGCAATGGATTGCGCCGGTTTGGGCTTGGGCTCGGGTTTCTTTTGCGCGATCGCGACGGATGAGAGAGCAAAGGCGAAGAAGGTGAATCGGATGCTTTGGCCCAGCAGCGTTTTCTTCATTCGCAATCACCCGGGTTGCAGATTGTTCGCAGTGATCGTACCACTCGTGCCGCTGAGCGGTAGTGATGCGGCCCACGCTATTCGGCGCGGAGGGCCTGGGTGGGATCGAGCGATGCAGCGCGGCGGGCAGGGATGGCGGCGGCGAGTGTGGCGACAGTAACCAGGGCGAGGAGTGAGGCAACGGCGATGCGGATGTCTGCCGGCGACGTGCCGTAGAGGAAGCGGCGGACGAAGACGTATCCGACGCTGGCGAGCGCAAGTCCGCAGACGGAGCCGATGGTGACCATGCGCAATGCGTCGGCAAGCACGATTCTTAGCACGTTACCGCGCGTGGCGCCGACGGCGATGCGGACACCGAACTCTGGTATACGCTCCTGCACGCGCAGCGCGAGCAGGCCGAAGATGCCGATGGCGCTGAGCAGCAGGGCGATGGCGGCGAAGATGTTGGTGAGCGTGGCGATGAGGCGCTCGCTGCCCAGGGACTGGTCGACCTGGTCGCGCAATGGCAGGAAGGTCATGATGCCGGTACTGGGCGCGTAACGGGCGAGCGTGGCGCGGTAGGCGGCGATGGCTTCGGCGTCGGTCTGCGCGCGGATCATGAAGACGAGGTTCGTGGTGTAGTCACTGTCGGTGATCTTCGCTGCGCCGGCGGGAAAGTAGACAGTGGGCGGCGCGGGATCACGCAGGTTTGCGTAGTGCGCGTCTTCGACCAGCCCAACGACGCGGCAGGCGGCCTTGAAAGTGTCCTGATCGTCTTTTGTCTTTGCCATCACTGTCTCGCCCAATCCGGATCCGCCGGGAAAGAGCGTATGGGCGGCGGACTCGTTCAGTACGCAGGTGGAGCGATCATGATCGTCGGCGGTGAATTCGCGGCCGGCCAGCAGCCGTGTTCCCATGGTGGAGAAGTAACCATCACCGACATCGTTGAAGTCGATGGAGTGGTCGAGGTGGGTTTCGGCCGCGGAGTGAACGATGGCCTTGGCCGCGAAGTCGGTCAGCGGCGTCACCCAGGTGTAGGTAGCCGCCTGGACACCAGGTCGTGTGCGAAGATCCTCTGTCATCGTGCGGTAGAGTGCCGCGATCTCGGCCGGCGTCTTCTTCAGGGATTGAAACTGTCCGCAAACCTCCATCACGTGCGCGGACTGAAAACCTGCGTTGCCGCTACGCAGGCGCAGAAGGGTCTGGCTGAAGAGGCCTGCGCCCACTACCAGGACCAGCGCCAGCGCGAACTGCGCTGGAATGAAGATGCGGCGGCGCAGCGTACTGGTGCGGCGGCTGGTGGCGCGCGTCTTGAGCAAGGTCGCGGACGAGCCGCGGCTGGCGAGCAGCGCGGGCGCAAGACCGAAGAGCAGTGTAGTGGCAAGTGCGAGTGCGCTGGTGAGCGCCAGGACGCGCACGTCCGGGCGCAACAGGGTGGTCTCGCCGGAACCTGCCGGGGTGAGAAATGCTCCCAGCGCTGCGGTGCTGGACCAGGCGAGCCCGGCGGCCACCACACTGCCGATGAAGGCAAGCAGCAGCGATTCGGTGAGGCATTGCTGCACAATGCGGCTGCGCGCGGCGCCAAGAGCGGTGCGCACGGCGAACTCATGCTGGCGCGCCTGCAGCCGCGAAGTTTGCAGTCCGCCAAGATTGATGCAGCAGAGCAGCAAAACCAGGAGCACGATGCCTTGCAGCAGTAACAGCGGCTGCCGGTACTGGCGATCGAGAAAGGACATTCCGCGGCTGGCCGATCGCGCTGTAAGCGTGGCTTGACGAAAGATCGGATTGGCGAGCAGGCTCGCCGGCACGAGTGCATGAATGAAGGAAGGGCTGGCGGCCGCGAGTTCCGCATTCAGCGCAGCGAGAGTGACCCCCGGCCGCAACCGGCCGAACGCCAACATCTGGAACATCTCGGGATGGATGTATGGATCCTGATCCGGCGTAGTGGCCAGGGCGGAGATGAAATGTGCCGGCAGGTAGAGCGGGGTGGTAAAGCCGACGAAGATCCCGTGAAAGTCCTTGGGCAGCACACCGACCACTACGACGGGCTGGCCGGAGATCACAATGTGTTTGCCGAGTATGGCCGGATCCCCGTGGTAGTTGGACTGCCAGAAGCCATAGTCCAGTACGACGGGCCAGCCGCCCTCCGGCCCTCCAGGTATGTCATCTGCCGGAGTGAGCAGACGGCCGATAGCCGGCCGAAGACCCAGCACGGAAAGCCCATTGCCTGTGACAAGAGACGATGCGATGGAGCGCAGCGTCCCCTGATCGTCCGGAACGGAGACCATCTGGTCCATCCATCCGGATAGATCGCCAAGGCTGCGGGTGTATCGGCGCAGGTGGTCAAAAGTCCGCAAGGATTGGCCGCCGATGAATTCAGGGGTCGCCGGGCTGCGATATCCGATCTGGACAAGTTCGTTCGGATGCGACACCGGCAGCGAGCGCAGCATCACGTCGTCGATGAGAGTGAAGATGGCGGCGTTGGCGCCAATGCCGATGGCGAGCGTGAGAATCGCGGTAAGGGTGTAGCCGGGGGATTTGCGGAGTTGGTGGAGGGCGAAGCGCACGTCGGCCCACAGGTTTTCCAGCCAGCGCCACTGCCACACTTCGATGCTGTGCTCGCGCGCCAGCGTCCGGTTGCCGAAGGCACGGCGCGCCTCGCGTGCGGCTTCTTCAGGGGCGCGGCCTCGCTCGATGAGCACGGCGGTACGCTCGGCGATGTGCTGCTCGATCTCTTCCGCGAGATCGTCGTTGGCATGCTTGCGAAAGAAGAGATTGCGGAGCCAGCGCATCGTGAGCCCCCTTAGTCAGAGTCGAGCACGAACTGGATGCCTTCGACCATCTGATCGAACGCTGCGGTTTCGCGCGCGAGATGCTTGCGCCCTTTTGCAGTGAGCGAGTACGTACGGACCCGGCGGTTGGTCTGCGAGGTCGTCCACGTAGCATCGACCAGTCCCGCCTTGAGCAGGCGTTGCAGAGCCGGATAGAGAGATCCTTCTTCGACCTGCAGCAGATCGCGTGAGCGCTGCTGGATGCGTGTTGCCAGTGCGTAGCCGTGCAGCGGCTCAAGCGCGAGCGAGCGCAGAACCATGAGCTCAAGTGCGCCGGGGAAGAGGTCGCGTTTGGCGGAAGCAGGCATCACTGTTAGCTCGATGCCTAGACTAAACATGCCTGGCTACCAGCGTCAAATTGCATCGTCAATTCGCATTGGGCGCCTTCGTGGTCAGGCGCTTCCCATTACGGGACGAGCGCGCGACAGGGGACACCCTCTCCGCGTGGTACGGAATGCCTTTTGCACCACCGTTGGTGCCGGAACGACCCGGCGAACCGCTCCCGATCGTGCTCCAAAGCGCATCCAAAGGCGCTTTTCGCAACCAAAAACGCACCCCAAATCAGCTGGAAAGGAGTGCGCGCTGAGCGGCGAAGAGCTGGCGGATGCCAGCTTCGGCGTAGTCCATCATTTCGAGCATTCGGGCGCGAGGAAACGCCTGGCGCTCGGCGGTGGCCTGCACTTCGACGAAGCCGCCATCTTCGGTCATAACGATGTTCATGTCGACTTCGGCCTGGGAGTCTTCTTCGTAGGCGAGGTCGAGGAGGACTTCGTCGTCGACGATGCCGACGCTGGTGGCGGCGACGAGCTGACGCAGCGGTGACTGCTTGAGCGTGCCCGCTTTCACGAGACGATTGAGCGCCATGGCAAGCGCGGCGCAGGCGCCGGTGATGGCCGCAGTGCGCGTGCCGCCGTCGGCCTGCAATACGTCACAGTCGAGGATCACAGTACGCTCGCCGAGGGCCTGCATGTCGACCACGGCGCGGAGCGAGCGGCCGATGAGGCGCTGGATCTCGTGGGTGCGGCCGGAGATCTTACCGCGCTCGGATTCGCGCGCGGTGCGGGTGAGGGTGGCGCGGGGCAGCATTCCGTATTCGGCGGTGACCCAGCCGCGGCCGCTGTTGCGCAGCCAGGGGGGAACGCCCTGCTCGATGGTGGCGTTGCAGAGAACACGGGTGTGGCCGATAGAGATAAGGACGGAGCCCTCAGCGGTGGCGACGTAGTCGGGCACGAGCGAGACGGGGCGGAGCTCGCTGGCGGTTCTGCCGGAACGGATACCAGGGACCTTTTGGGATGACTGCGGGGAAGAAGCGGGTGCCATAAAGAAGAAATCCTGTCAGTTTCGACGAGCAGAGTGCGGAGCGAGGCGTGGATCGCTGGGGAAAAGCGGGCTCCGCACTGATTGTACCGGCAGGTGAGGGGCGATTCGGAGGTGCTGTAAACCGCACATAATACACGAGCGATTCCCCATAGGTGGAGGGTGGTCACCGCGCTGCGTCATTACCGAAGTCAGGTTTGGACACGATTTCAGCACCATTCCCGGAATGAAATCTGATTAGACTCCTGTCTGTAGAGATTGCACGGTTGCTATGTAAGAAATGCACGATCGGATTTGAGATCGGCAATATTCACACTTTTTGAGGTGCTGCCTTGGACGAACTGCTTGGTATGGAACATAACGGGAACAGACTGCATGTCCTGGTAATTGAGGAGGACGAAGCGATGCGGTCGGCCTGTATGGAGATTGCGACGCAGAGGGGCTTCTCAGCCGAGGGGCTGCCCGAAGCCGGAAGCGCACAGCAACTGTTACGCAGCCACAGCGTGGACCTGCTGCTGATGGAGCTGAAGGCCAGCCGGCGGGAGGGTCTTCAACTGCTGGAAGAGGTGAAGGCGCTGAAGCCGGATACGGCGATCATCGTGATGACCTCGTCGACGACCATCGGCTCAGCGGTGGAGGCGATGCGCGGCGGAGCGACTGACTACCTTACCAAGCCATTTTTGATGGAAGAACTGGGCACGGTGTTGGAGCGCGCGGCGCACCAGCGGCAGGCGAGCGGCGCGAGCCGGACCCTGCGCGACCGGCTGCGCACGTCGGGCGGCGCGGGGAACCTGGTGGGCCGCAGCCAGGAGATGGACAAGCTCTACCGGATTCTGGCCAAGGTGGCGCAGAGCCATCATCCGGCCCTGATTGCGGGCGAGGCGGGGACGGGCAAGGAGATGGTGGCGCGCACCATCCACGCGCAGAGCGAGAACGCGTCGCAGCCGTTCCTTACCGTGGACTGCGGAGCGTTTGCGCCGGAGATGATCGAACATGAGCTGTTCGGTTATGTGAAGGGCGCCTTTCCGGGTGCGCTGCGCAACGCGCCGGGAGTGCTGGCATCGGCCGAGAGCGGCACTGTGTTCCTGGACGAGATTGGCCAGTTGACGCCGGACCTGCAGGGCAAGTTGCTGCGGGTGCTGCAGGAGAAGGAGGTTCGTCCGGCGGGCGCGACGCATCGCATTCCGCTGCACGCACGCATCCTGGCGGCGACCAGTACGGACCTCGCGGCGGCGGTGACGAAGGGGACCTTCCGCAAGGACCTGTACTACCGGCTCAATGTGGTGACGTTGCGGATTCCGCCGCTGCGCGAGCGGCGCTCCGACATTCCGCTGTTGGCCACGCACTTCCTGGACCGCATGTCGCGGGAGAGCGGAGAGAACTACACGCTGAGCGATGACGCGCTGCGCAGCATGATGGACTACGACTGGCCGCAGAATGTGCGCGAGCTGGAAGGCGCGATTGAGCGCGCGTGCACGATGGCGTCCGGGCCGGTGATCCACATGGGCGACCTGCCGACGCAGCTGCAAAACCATGAGCTGGGACTGCGGCGTGAGGCATCGTCACAGATGCACAAGGCGCAGGAAGCGGTGATGCAGCCGAGCGCAGCGCCACGGGTGACGCCGCTGGCGGAGCTTGAGAAGCAGGCGATCCTGAGCACGATCCGGCAACTGAAGGGCGACAAGCTGCTGGCGGCACGGCTGCTGGGTATCGGCAAGACGACGTTGTACAGGAAGCTGAAGGAATACGGTTTGTCGGAGAATGTCTCGCTGGAGACGCTGGAGCCGATGAACGGGACGAGTCACTACAGAACCGGAATGTAAAAGACAGGGCAAAAGAACGGGAACGAGGGTCAGGGCTATGAAAGAAAAGGCGAGCGCAATCGAGCGCGTTCTGGTGGTTTCGGCGTTGAGCGGAGCAAAGAATTGCGCCGCGGCAATCATGCAGCAGATGGGACTGGATGTAGATGTTGTGCCGGGACGCAGGGAGGCGCAAGACGCGCTGCGTGCAGGCACCTACGCAGCACTGATCGTGGAGGATGCGCTGGCCGAAGGAGATCCCCGAGGCGCAGAGGTGTTGTGGAAGATGGCCGGCCTGGCGATCCCGATGCAGGTGAACTTTGCGCTGACGGGAAGCGCGCGGCTGGTGCGTGACCTGCGTGCGGCGCTGGCGAGGCGCGAACAGGAGCAGGGCGCAGCCGAACGCGCAGCGCTCCGCCGGTTGGAGAGTGAACTGCGAAACACCATCTCCGGACTGCTGCTGCATACGCAGCTCGCGCTGCGGGAGGGCCCGCCTTCTCCGCAACTGGAGCAGCGGCTGCGCCTGATGGCGGAGCTGGCGGGGAACCTGAAGCAGCGGCTGGATGTGCCGCAGGCGTAGCGGGGCATCGGGTTAGTTTTGAAAGGGACTTTTGCTGGCGTTCTTCTGTCGGAGCACGCATTGACGTGGAAGCAATAAGGCGGGCAAACGTCATGACCTATGCCGCGGTCATCCTGGTGATCTTCTTCATCGCTGTAGCGTGCCCAATCGCTGCCATGCGTGGTCTTCGGCGTGGCCGAAGCAAACAAAAGACTTCAAACTGACCCACTCCCACTTCACTCAGTGACATCGAGGCGGCGCCGCACGGTTGATAAGATCGGCGCATGTCTCTCGGCAAAGACATATCACTGCGCGCGTGCGCGCCAGGGGATGAAGAGGCGCTCGCACTGGTGGGCGCCGCCACGTTTCTGGAGACCTTTGCGGGCCTGTTGGAAGGGGCGGACATCCTGGCGCACTGCCGGGTGCAGCATGGCGCGAGCCAGTACGCGAAATGGCTGGCGGATGCGGACTACCGGCTGTGCCTTGCCGAGCTGAAGGGCGCGCCGGTCGGATTCGCGGTGCTGTCGCCGCCGGATCTGCCGGTGGCCGTGACTCCGCATGACATCGAGCTGAAGCGGATCTATCTGCTGCATCGCTTCCAGGGCGGCGGCCTGGGAAGGCGGCTGCTGGAGTGGTCAGTGGCCGAGGCGCGTGCGCATGGAAAGCGAAGGCTATTGCTGGGCGTGAAGGCGGACAACACGGCGGCGCTGGCCTTCTACGATCGCGTGGGCTTTGGGCGGATCGGGGAGCGGAAGTTCCTGGTGGGCGGGATGCTCTGCGACGACTACATATTGTCACTCACTATGTAACATTTTATTCCTGCGCAGGGAGCGCGGCGAGTGATTGAAGCTGCCGTCCTTCACTGTCGAAATTTGGCGGCGCGAGCCAAGCTTCGAATCCATGGCGTACGCGTGGCCACTCATCATCCGTGATGGAGAACCATGCGGTATCGCGGCTGCGCTGCTTGTAGACGATGGCGTTGAGAAAGATGCCTTCGAAGCGGAAGCCGAGGCGCAGGGCCGCGCGTCGCGAGGGTGCGTTGAGCGCGTCGCACTTCCACTCATAGCGGCGATATCCGAGGTCATCGAAGGCGTAGCGCATCATCAGGTATTGGAATTCCGTGGCGGCGCGGGTGTGCTGTACCCGCGGCGACAGATGGATGTGGCCGATCTCGATGGAGCCGTGCTCCGGCGCGATGCGCAGCAACGCGCAGATGCCGGCCGCGTGGCCGCTTTCATCGAAGAGGGTGAAGAAGAGAGGGTCCCGGCTGGCGGCGTAGCTCTCGAGGCGGCCGCGCCACTCGTTTCTGTCGGCCGGCGGATTGGCGGGCAGGTAGGTGAAGCTGGAGGCATCGGAGGGGTTGCAGAGCGAGTCGTAGAGAGCGTCGGCATGCTTTGCTGCGTCGAGCGGTTCGATGCTGCAGTAGTGGCCGCGGAAGCTGCGGTGCTCCGGAAGCGGGCGCGGCTGCCAGTGGGGCAGTGCGCGGCCGGTTGGCTGTGAGGCTGTTGCCGCGGCGTTTGTCTCGAGGGCTGCGACGCTGGCGGCGAGGTGGTGGAATGCGGCGGCGATCGACGCGGCGATGGCGGGATCGGCAGCGAGTTGCTGCGGAGTTCGCGAGTCGGCAGTCAGCGAAACGGTGACGCAAGCCTGCTCGAGAAAGCGCGTGCCCAGGGTGACGAGCACCTCGCGGAGCGCGGCCTGTGCGTAGACGGACCGCGTGGAGGTGTTGAAGAGAGCGACGGGCTTGCCGGTGAGCTCGATGCCGCTGACCAGCCAGTCGAGTGCATTCTTAAGCGCTCCAGGGAGGCCATGGGCGTACTCGGGTGCGGAGAGGATGACGGCGTCGGCGCTCTGGATGGATGAGCGCAGCGCGGCGACGGCGGCTGGCATGTCTATGCGGTCGGGATTGAAGAGGGGGATGTTGCCGAGCTCAGCGAAGATCTCGAGCCGTATCCCGGCCGGCGCGAGGAGGGCCGCGGTCTCCAGCAGGAGCAGGTTGGTGGAGCGGCCGCGGAGGCTGCCGGGGATGGCGAGGATGCGGAGGAGCGTACCCATTTCAAGATGATCGCAGGTGAATGTCATTGACGCAGCCTGTTGCGTCGGGTGGAATGCCGTCATGCAGGAAGGACGGGCCAGGCGAGGCCCTTTGTGAAAACGGCCAGTCGAACGGCAGAGCGGGTTGCGATGCGGCGTGCTGCGCATCAGCTTTATGATGAGCGTCCGCTGGTCTTTGCCGATCCGCTGGCGTTGCGAGTGCTGTCGGAGGACGCACGTGCGGAGTTAAGCAAGCGTGAAGAGTTGGAGCGCACGCCTTCTGCACGGATGATGCGCGCCTTCCTGTGTGCAAGGAGCCGCTTTGCGGAGGACGCGCTAGAGCGCGCCGTCGCGGCAGGGTTCGGCAGTACGCGGTGCTGGGAGCCGGGCTCGATACATTCGCGGTGCGATCGGCGCTGACGGAGCGCCCTATCGATCCGGGGCTACGTATTTTCGAGGTGGATCATCCGGCGACACAGGCGTGGAAGCGCGGGTGCCTGGAGCAGAGCGGCGTACACGTGCCTGATACGGTGACGTTTGTACCGGTGGACTTTGAGCAGGAGGAATTGATGGCCCGGCTTGTGGCATCTGGCTTCGATGCTGGTGCGCCGGCGTTCTGCTCGTGGCTGGGCGTGGTACCGTATCTGACGCGGGAGGCTGCGGTGGGAACGCTGCGCGCTCTGGGCACGCTTCCGGCGGGCAGTGGTGTGGCTTTCGATTATGCGGTGGCGCGGGAGTCGCTATCGCCGAAGCAGAAGGCCATGTTTGACTGGCTGGCGGAGCGTGTGGCGCGTGCGGGAGAGCCGTTCCGGCTGGGATTTGATCCGGTCGAGCTGCGCGAGCTCTTGCGGGAG
>DASZGZ010000327.1:0-8671 GCA_035938355.1 Acidobacteriaceae bacterium | reverse complement strand
GCTGATCTCCGTACGCGATCGCATGGCTGCCGGAGCGACTGCCCCGGCGCGCGGGCTCTTTCTGCATTCCGTCAGCTACGCGGAGAGCGGTGCTACGCTTGGCTAGACCGTTTTCCCAAAAAGATGTCGGCTTGTGAGATCTGCCGACGCAGCCTTTCCATTAAGAAAGGCTGCTCCCTGCAGGCGTAGGCTCGAACACCATATTTGTGAAACGGCATAGAGCGCATGCAGTCGTTTCTTTCTCTCAACCCTCTCGGTCAAGTGCCTCAGCTTGCCGCACAGCGGCGAGTGCACCAAGCCTTTCGCTGGCTGCATCTGCATGATGGCCTGCTGATGGACTGGCAGCGCACGTTGGTTGGCATTCCCGCTCCGCCCTTCGGCGAGGCAGGCCGCGCCGATTGGCTGCTCGAGCAGTTCCGCTCACTCGGCCTTACTGAAACCACGATCGATGCCGAAGGCAACGTCCTGGGATTGCTTCCCGTCTCGGCGTCGGCGGAGCCGGCCTCCACCAACAACAGTCAGCGCGCCGTCGTGCTCTCCGCTCACATCGACACCGTCTTTCCCGCTGGAACCGAAGTCGATCCGCAGAGCAATGGAACGCGGCTGGTGGCTCCCGGTGCCTGCGACAACGCCGCCGGCGTCACTGGCCTGCTGGCCATCGCAGCCGCGATGATCGATTCCTCGATCAATCTGCGCTGCCCGGTTCTCTTCATCGGCAATGTAGGTGAAGAGGGCGAGGGCGATCTGCGCGGCATGCGCTACCTCTATCAGCGCTCACCATGGCGCGACCGCATCGCTGCGCACATCGTGCTGGACGGCGCGGGACACGAAGTCGCCGTCACGGAAGCTCTGGGCAGCCGCCGCTTTCTCGCCACCGTTACCGGTCCCGGCGGACACTCCTGGACAGACGCCGGCTCGCCCAATCCGATCGCTATTCTCAGCCATGCCATCGCCGCGCTCACCTCGCCGTCGCAGCCACGCGAGAGCCGCACCACGCTGAACATCGGGACCATCGAGGGCGGCAGTTCAGTCAACGCGATTCCGGAGCAGGCAAGCGCGCGCTTCGATCTCCGCTCCACGTCTTCGGAGGAGTTGGTCTGCCTCGAAGTCGAATTGCATCGCGCGATTGAAGACGCGGTGCTTGCGACGAATGCCGCCGCAGCCGATCTGCGCAAGCGCCGCCCCAACGCTCAGGCTGCTTTCACCATCGAACGTATCGGCGACCGCCCCGCTGGCCGGCTGGCGGCAGCGGCAAACGGCCCCACGCTCTACGATGACCTGCTCGCCGTCGACCGCCATCTCGGCATCCGCACGGAGCCGCGCATCGCCTCCACGGACGCGAACATTCCGCTCTCGCTCGGCGTTGCGGCAGTTAGCATCGGAGCCGGAGGTGACGGCGGCGGCATCCACACGCGCAACGAGTGGTACGACGCCACGCACCGTGAGCTGGCGCTGAAGCGCATCCTGCTGCTGCTGATGCTGACAGCGGAGCGCTGTTAGAGACGCTACACTCCGATCGACGCTACACTGCGACCTATGACGCGCTTGCTCGCCTCCGCCACTTTCCTACTTGCCGCCACGCTGCCGCTCGCCGCGCAGTCCGGGCCGCCGGACGCCATCTACTACCACGGCCACATCCTGACCGGCGTGGGCCTCGGCCAGGGCAAACTGGACTTCGTCAGCGCGATCGCGATGCGCGATGGACTCGTCACCGCGACCGGTACAGATCAGGCGTTGCTGAAGACGAAAGGACCGAAGACGCGGCTCGTCGATCTCGGCGGATCCTTTGCCATGCCCGGCATCAACGATGCGCATACCCATCTGGGCGACGCCGGCCGCATCCAGCTCTCCGTAGATCTCACGGGAAGCAAAACGCTGCAGGAGATGCTCGATCGCATCCAGCGCGCCGCAAAGACCGCACCCGCCGGCAGGTGGCTGCCGGGCGGCGGCTGGGACCACACACTGTGGCCTGAGAAGACGCTGCCGACGCGACAGGAGCTCGACGCTGTGACGAACGGACATCCGGCGTTCTTCGAGCGCGTCGATGGCCACATCGCCATCGTGAACACTGCGGCGCTTGACGCGGCTGGCATCACGCGAACCACGCCCGATCCCAAAGGTGGAAAATTCGATCACGACAGCGCAGGCGAGCTCACCGGCATCGTGCGCGAAGACCCGGCGATGGAGATGGTCATCCAGAAGATCCCGCCGCCGGCGCCTGCCGAGCGCAAGCGGGCACTCTCCCTGGCACTGGCCGATGCGTCCATTCACGGCGTCACCAGCGTGCAGGATTTCTCCGAGTGGGACGACTTCCTGGTGATGGAGCAGCTGGAGCACGAAGACCATCTGCCGGTGCGCGTCTCCGAATGGCTGACCTTCGCCGATCCCGTCGAGACGCTCAAGGAGCATCGCGCGCATCATCCCGCAGATGACCCGATGCTGCACACGGGCATGCTCAAGGGCTTCATGGATGGCTCACTCGGCTCGCGCACTGCTGCGCTGAATGCGCCTTACGCCGACGATCCGGGCAATAGCGGCATTCCGCGTTATGACCAGGCCAAGCTCGATGCCATGACAAAGGAGCGTGCCGCAGAGCACTTCCAGATGGGCTTTCACGCCATCGGCGATCGCGCGGTGGAAATGGCGCTCAACGCATTTGCGACTCCCAAGCAGGATCCCAGCTGTGTCGTTCCGACGGCTTCGATTCCTCAAGCTAAAATCACTTGCGATCACCGCCCACGCATCGAGCACTCGCAGGTCCTCGACGCACCCGACTTCGACCGCTACAAGCAACTCGGCGTCATCGCCTCCATGCAGCCCAACCATCTGCTTACCGACATGGCATGGGCAGAGCAGCGCCTCGGTCACGATCGCGCGCGCTACTCCTACGCGTGGAAGAGCTTCCTCGATCACGGCGTGCCGCTCGCCTTCGGCACGGACTATCCAGTCGAGCCCATCACGCCCTTCCGCGGCATCTACGCTGCCGTCACACGCGAGAACGAAGCCGGCACCCAGAGCTACTTTCCGGAGGAGAAGCTGACCATCGCGCAGGCGCTCTACGCCTACACGCAGGGCTCGGCTTACGCAGAATTCAGCGAGTCCTACAAAGGAACGCTGGCGCCCGGCATGGTGGCTGACTTCATCGTGCTCGATCGCGATCTCACCACCATCCCGGCGCATGACATCCTCGGCACAAAAGTGGTGCGCACGATCGTCGCTGGTCATCCAACATACTTCGCAAACGTAGTCACCCGATAGATCAGGAGCACGCCATCGCGAAGCACACCCGCAGCGCCTCATTGCTGCTGATCCTCACCGCGGCCATCTGGGGTTCAACCTTCGTGGTCGTCAAGGACGCGCTCGCCGATATCTCGCCTCTGCTCTTCAACCTGCTGCGCATGATCATCGCCACCGTCGTTCTGGCCGCTATCTATCACCGCGATCTGCGCCGGCTCGAACGCAAGTACTTCGCCGGAGGGGCCCTGGTGGGTCTGTGCCTCGCGGCGGGTTACAGCTTCCAGACAGCAGGGCTCGCCCGCACCACGCCGGCCAAGTCCGCTTTCATCACCGGCCTCATCGTGGTCATGGTGCCGCTGCTCTGTTCCGTTCCCGCACTGCGGCCTGCCAGCATGCGGGCGCCGTCACCCGCCGTCTTTGCGGGCGCAGCCATGGCCTTCGCCGGCATCCTGCTGCTCACCACGCCTCCCCACACGCCATGGGCGACGCTGCTCGCCAGCATCAACACCGGCGACCTGCTGACGCTGCTCTGTGCCCTCGGGTTTGCGCTGCACGTCCTGGCCTTGGCTCACATATCGCCGCGCATGCCGCTGGGCGCACTGGCGGTGCTGCAGCTGGCTTTTTGCACCCTCATCATGGGCGCGGCCCTGCCCCTCTTTGAGCATCCCTGGCTTCATTTGTCACCGAGGCTGGTTACTGCCCTGCTCGTGACCGGCGTCCTGGCCACGGCTGTCGCCTTCACCGTGCAGTCCTGGGCGCAGCAGCGCCTCACGGCCACGCGCACGGCTCTGATTCTCGCGCTCGAGCCCGTCTTTGCCTTTCTGACCTCGTATTTCTTCTTCGGGGAGCGCCTTTCTGCCCGGGCGTCCGCCGGCGCATTGTTAATTTTGGGTGGCATTGCCTTCACCGAATTGTTGCCGCAGCCGACGCCTGCCAGCGCGCATGAAGCCCCGGTTGCCTGAGAAGCGAAATCAGTCGAATTTCAGGGCAAAACCCTTTGAAATCCAGGGCGTCTAAGAAAGGAGCGATCTCCGGGATAGAGCAGCCGCTGCGAAACATCTATACTGAATTGTCAAGACAATTCCACACATCTCCGGCGTACCCGCCGCACCAACGCGACAGCTATCGCGAAACTCACGAGGTTAGCCCTGCATATGAACTCTTTTCTTAGGCGGATCAAGCTCAACCGTCTGGCACCAACGTTTGTTGTACTGTCTACGCTCTCCGTCGGCATCATCATCGGCTCGATAGCCGTCCATGGCGTGAAGGGCAACGAGAACCAGGTCAATAGCTCTGACGCCACACCCCTCAAGATTCCCAGCCCTGTACAGTCGGGCACGCAGTTCACGCAGATCGCCAAGGACGTAGGTCCGGCGGTCGTGAATATCTACACCGAGCAGTTGCCTCACGAGCGCCGCACCGGCCGGCGTCGCGGCGGACCACAGGGACCGCAACCGTTGCAGCCTAACAATCCGCAGTCGCCTGACGACCAGCAGGGCCCGGGCGATGACGACCAGCAGCAGGGCCCGGACAACTTCCAGGACTTCTTCAACCGCTTCTTCGGCGGCCCTGGCGGACAGGGACCGGATGACGGCGGCGGCCCGGATGGCGGCGGTGTTCGTGAATCGCTCGGCTCCGGCTTCCTCGTCGATGGCCGCGGCTACATCGTGACTAACAATCACGTGGTCGACAAGGCCGACAAAATTTTCGTCAAGCTCTCCACCGATCCGGATAATCCCACCGATCACGGTCGACCGGCGAAGGTCGTCGGCGTCGATCCCGACACCGACATCGCGGTCATTAAGATCGATGCATCCGCATCGCTCCCAACCGTAAAGATGGGCAACTCCGACAGCACAGAGGTCGGTGAATGGGTGGTCGCGATCGGCGAGCCGTTCGAGCTCTCGAAGACGGTCACGGCCGGCATCATCTCCGCGAAGAACCGGACCATCGAGCCGGGCGTGAAGGGTCAGTTCCAGCACTTCCTCCAGACCGATGCCGCCATCAATCCCGGCAACTCCGGCGGCCCGCTCATCAACATGGCCGGGCAGGTCATCGGCGTCAACACCGCGATCTACACGCAGTCCGCCGGCTACCAGGGCATCGGCTTCGCCATGCCGTCGAACACCGTGATCCAGGTCTACAACGATCTGATTGGGCCCGCGCATAAGGTTGTTCGCGGCTCCATCGGCATCTCCTTCCAGCAGGATCTCCCCGCCGCCGTGGGTCGCGTCTACGGCTTCAAATCCGGAGTACTGGTCTCGAGCGTTCCGAAGGGTGGACCTGCAGATCAGGCTGGCATCAAAGTCGGTGACATCATCACCTCGGTCGATGACAAGCCCATCAAGGACGGCGATGACCTGGTGAACATCATCTCGGCGCGTCATCCCGGATCCACTGCCAAGATCGGCTACCTGCGCAATGGTCAGCAGCAGAGCGCGACGGTGACCATCCAGGACCGCACCAAGACTGTCGGTTCTCTCACGGGTCAGAACAATGCTCCGAACGAGAACGGACCTGGTGAAGAAGAGTCCGGACCGGACAAGCTCGGCGTCACTGCGGTGAACCTGCCTCAGCAGCTCACCAGCAGGGGCGTGCACGGCGTCCTGATTCAGGCGGTCAAGCCTGGTTCATTCGCGGATGAGATCGGCCTCTCTCAGGGAGCCGTCATCAACGAAATCAACAAGACGCCGATCAACAACAAGAGCGACTACACCGCTGCGGTCAACGCACTGAAGAGCGGAGCGGACGTGGTCGTCAGCATCATCAATCCGCGCCAACCGGGTAGTGGCAATTTCTACCGGGGCGGCACGCTGCCCTAACCACACTGTGCCATCACGGCGAGTGCGGCTTTTCTTGACGGAAAAGCCACACTCGCTGCATTGGTGACACATTGCAGTGGGAATTCCCACTTTAGGTAACACCTTTGTGTTACCCACGAGAATCGGACCCCACAACTTTCGTGGCTGCCGATCTCTGTTCGGTTGCAATCTCATGAATATGCCGCTAGTCTCACCAGAACGCGATCTTCCTACCCCCGGACGAGGAACCCGCATGCTTCGCTTTTCTGCCGGCACCACACTGGCTCTGACCCTCGCTCTCGTCGTGTCTCCTGCCCTCGCAGCGACTTCCACGTCTGCTCATAAAAGCACAGTCAGCCGCGTAGGCCATCGCATCCGTCACCGCATCGCCCATCCGATGGGTCAACGCGGCATCGCCCCGGAGCGCGCGACCGAGATCCAGAAAGCACTCATCTCCAAAAACTATCTGACCGGCTCACCCAGCGGCCAGTGGGACGCGCAAACCGAAACCGCGATGCAGAAGTACCAGGCGGACCACGGCTGGCAGACCAAGCTCACGCCGGACTCCCGCGCACTGATCTCGCTCGGCCTCGGCCCCACGACAGCAAGCGGTCCACAGACTCTGCCCGCAAACACCTACACGTCGCCCTCGACTGAACCGGCAGAGGCTGGAACGCTCGCCTCGGTGCACTCGATCGCGCAGTAGCGATAGTCCAAGCACACCAAAGGCCCGCATCTGCGGGCCTCTTCATTTTCTGCTCCCTATTCTTCGAAGCGTAACTGGTCGTCGATCGTCTCGCGCCTGCGTGCCAGCTTCAGGCGTTTGCCATCCACCAGCACCTCTGCCGCGCGCCCGCGTGAGTTGTAATTCGAAGCGATCGACATCGCATACGCTCCCGCATCCAGCAGCGCGATCAGCGCTCCCGGTTGCACATCAGCCATGGCCCGATCACGCGCGAAGAAGTCGCCGGTCTCGCAGACGGGCCCCACTACATCCACGGTCACGGTCTCCTCACTTGTTTCGTCTCCCCGCTCAACGGGAACAATCTCGTGATGCGCGCCATACAGAGCGGGCCGGATAAGGTCATTCATGCCGGCGTCGGTGATCAGAAACTCCTTCGTGCCGTTGCGCTTGCGATAAAGCACCCGCGCCACCAGCGCTCCTGCCTGTGCCACCAGGAATCGTCCAGGTTCGAGCAGCAGGCGCACGCGCAACCCGCGCAGTCCTTCGGTCAGTGCCGCGGCATAATCCGCTACTTCCTGCGCGGCATCGAATTTTTCCGCACCCAGCGGTGCAGCATAATCGATGCCCAGGCCACCGCCTGCATCGACCGAACGGATCCGAATTCCATCCGACGCCAACTCCTCAACCAGCATGCGTACTCGCGTGAGCGCCGCACCGAAGGGAGACGCGCTGCGGATCTGCGAGCCGATGTGCACGCTCACACCTTCCGGAGAAAGCCACTTGCTCTTTGAAGCGCGCCCGTAGACCTCCCGCGCACGGCTGATATCGATGCCGAACTTGTGCTCGCGCAGGCCGGTCGAAATATAGGGGTGCGTTTCAGCGAAGACATCCGGGTTAACCCGCAGCGCCACCCTCGCTTTTTTGCGCAGCTTCGCGGCCCGCTCCGCCAGCAGTTCCAGCTCCTGCTCGCTCTCCACATTGAACAGAAGGATGCCGGCACGAAGCGCAAGGTCCATCTCCTCGGCCGTCTTACCGACACCCGAAAAGACGGTACGCGCCACGGCGCGCTTGTCTGCCCGGCGCACTCGCTCCAACTCCCCGCCCGAGACAATGTCGAAGCCCGCACCTTCGCGCGCAATCATACGCAACAGCGACAGGTTCGCATTCGCCTTCACCGCGTAGCAGATCAGGTGCTCCTGTCGCGAAAAGCTCCTGCGGAACAGAGCAAGCCGTTCGCGGATTTGCCCAGCGCTATAGCAGTAGAGCGGAGTGCCGTAGCGTGCAGCCAGCGACCGAAGAGATACAGAATCGCAGAGCAGTTCGCCATCGCTGTTGTAACGGAAGGGTCGCGCCGCGACCCTTTCAGGCTTTCTGGGCAAGGGAGGCTTCCTCGTGTGAGATCAGGATGCACTCATCTTTTCATAGATGAATGGCCATCGATGCATGGACCACACCCGTCATCCACCGAAGCTGTCCCATCGAAAGCGTTCGGCGGGCCCGTGCACGTATTTCAATGGTCGGAGTTCTGATCGACGAAGCGGCGCAGCAGTGCGCCGACCAGTCGCGGCTGCTCATAGGGCGCGTAATGTCCCATTTCCTGCAGCAGGTAAAACGTCGAGCCGGGAACAGCATTCGCCAGCTCCCGCATCTCCGCCGGCGTTGAGCCGCGGTCGAGCGAGGCTGCGAGCACGGCCGTCGGCACATGAATGGTCGCCGCGGTCCGCAGTGAGTCCGGCCGCGCGGCTAGGGCACGCTGCACTGCTATCGCCGACTCGGCGGACATGCGCTCCATCATCGCGCACAGCCTGTACACAATATCCGGATCGCGCTCCTTTGCCGGCGCGCCCACCAGTGTGTCGAGCATGGCATCGAAGAATGGCGCAGTGCCCTCTCGCTGGATCTTTTCAATGGTTGCTTCGCGCGTGCGCCGTGCCTCGGGCGTATCGAC
>DASZGZ010000326.1:0-14501 GCA_035938355.1 Acidobacteriaceae bacterium | reverse complement strand
CGCGTCGCCTGCGAGACGCTGACCTGCACCGGCCTGGTCGTGATTGCCGGTGAGATCACAACCCAGGCCTATGTTGACTTTCAATCTCTGGTGCGCGGCACTGTGGCATCAATCGGCTACGACAATGCACTGTATGGCTTCGACTCGAATACCTGCTCGGTGATCTCGACGATCAACAAGCAGTCCGGCGATATCGCGATGGGCGTGGACACCGGCGGCGCCGGCGACCAGGGCATGATGTTCGGCTATGCCACCAACGAGACGGAAGAGCTGATGCCGACGCCGATCTCGCTGGCGCACAAGCTGACGCACCGTTTGACCGAAGTTCGCAAGAACGGACTGATGTCCTACCTGCGGCCCGACGGCAAGAGCCAGGTGACTGTGGAGTACGACGCAAACGGCAAGCCGGTGCGTGTCGATGCGGTCGTGATCTCAACACAACATGCGGAGCACGTGGGCAACGACGAGCTGCGGCGCGACATCCTGAAGAACGTGATTCAGTTCGTGATCCCGGCGAAGCTGCTGGACCAGGACACGAAGTACCACATCAATCCGACAGGACGCTTCGTAATTGGCGGTCCGATGGGCGACACCGGCCTGACGGGACGCAAGATCATTGTCGACACCTACGGCGGCATGGGCCGGCACGGCGGCGGCGCCTTCAGCGGCAAGGATCCGACAAAGGTGGACCGCTCCGCTGCGTACATGGCGCGTTACATCGCGAAGAACATCGTGGCTGCTGAACTGGCAGACCGCTGCGAGGTACAGCTTGCGTACGCGATTGGCGTGGCGGAGCCGGTGAGCGTGCTGGTGGATACTTTTGGCACGGGCAAGATCAGCGAAGTGGAACTGCAGAAGCTCATCCGCGAGAACTTCTCCTTGACCCCCAAGGGCATCATCGAGTCGCTGGACCTGCGGCGCCCCATCTACAAGAAAACCGCAGCCTACGGCCATTTCGGCCGTAAGGAAAAGGACTTTCTCTGGGAGTCCACAGACAAGGCAGATGCTCTGCGCAAAGCGGCGAAGACCGCAGTTGCGGCAAATGCCTGATCGCAGCAGACGTTCGCGAAGGCCCGCTCCCCGGAGCGGGCCGTTTGCTTTTTCAAACCGATGACATCTGATCCCAACTCATCTGCCCTATCATGCATACGCCGGCCGCAGCGGCCGCGCGGGGGCACTGGCATGCGCAGGCAAGGGCTGCTTGTTTCGCTGACTCTGACTCTCCTAGTGTCGATTCCGTCGGTGATCACCGGCTGCGGAGGCACCCAGATGCCCTCCAATACACCGACAGCTGACTTCAGCCTGGGCGTCTCTCCTGCGACCGCTTCCGTTACGGGCGGAGCAGCGGGGCAGTCGATTAGCGTAATGGCGAGTGCGACGAACGGATTCGCGGCGACGGTAACGGTTTCGCCTGGCGGATTGCCTGCAGGAGTTACGGCAAAGCCGGCAACGCTCACGCTTATGCCCGGTGTCGCGCAGAATATTACCTTCGCCGCGGATGCCTCGGTTGCAACGGGCGCAGCAACGGTGACGCTGACCGGCACCTCAGGCGCACTCAGCCACAGCGCGACCGTTGCGTTAACGACAACTGCCGTGCCTCCACCGCCCGACTTCTCTCTGACGGTGACGCCGACATCGCAAACACTGGTCGAGGGAACAACAGGGACGGCGCTCTCCTTGCAGGCGACGGCTATGAATGGTTTCGCTTCGCCAGTTGCCATCGGCATCGCCGGCTTGCCGGCCGGTGTAACAGCGAGCCCGGCGTCGCCAACGCTAACACCTGGAACCGCACAGAATGTGACGCTGGCCGCCAGCACCACCGCCGCAACTGGCGCTGCGACCGTGACGTTTACCGGAAGCGCCGGCGCGCTGTCGCACACAGCGACGCTGGCTCTGACTGTCCAGACGCCGCCGATCCAAGATGTGACGACTTACCACTTCGATAATGCGCGCGACGGACTGAATGCGCAGGAGACCATCCTCACGCCTGCGAACGTGACCAGCGCAACCTTCGGGAGGATCGGGGCCGGGTTTTTCCAGGGCGATGGAAAGGTGGACGCACAGCCCTTGTATCTGGCCGGACTAAATATCGGTGGCACTGCGACAAATGTGCTCTACATGGCGACAGAGCATGACAGCCTGTATGCGTTCAATGCGGACTCTGGCGCCCAGCTATGGAAGACGTCCCTGCTGGGAGGCGGCGAGACGACGAGCGACGCTCATAACTGCGGCCAGATCATTCCCGAGATCGGTATCACGTCCACGCCCGTGATCGATCGCGCAAGGGGCACAATCTTTGCAGTGGGGATGAGCAAGGATACGAAGGGCGCCTATCACCAGCGGCTACACGCGCTGAGCCTAACGACTGGAGCGGAGCTGCCAGGCAGTCCGGTGGAGATCACAGGCAGCTACCCGGGAACAGGTGCGGCGTCGGCAAACGGGATGGTTCCCTTCAGCCCGGGCCAGTATGCGGAGCGCGCCGGACTCTTGCTGCTGAATGGATCGATCTACCTGTCATGGACATCGCATTGCGATTACCAGCCCTATACGGGATGGGTGATGGCGTATAGCGAAACCACGCTGCAGCAGACTGCCATCCTGAACCTGACGCCAAATGGCAGCGATGGATCGATCTGGATGTCCGGCAACGGACTGGCCGCCGACGCTGGGGGTAACATCTACTTCCTCGATGCGAACGGAACGATGGATCCAAGCTTCGACGCCAATGGCTTTCCGGCGAAGCAGGATTATGGCAACGCGATGATGAAGCTGAGCACGGCGGGCGGCAGGCTGACCGTGGCCGATTTCTTCGAGCCGTACAACAGCATTGCGGAATCCAACGCAGACATTGATATGGGCTCGGGTGGAGCAATGCTGCTTCCGGACCAGACAGATGCGAACGGCAACGTGCGACACCTGATTGTCGGCGCGGGCAAGGACCGGAACATCTTCGTGGGCGACCGAGAGAACCTGGGCAAGTTCAACGAGAAGACGGCGGACAACAGCAATCTGTATCAAGACATTCCAAACGCGCTGGCGAATGGCGTGTGGTCCTCTCCGACATACTTCAATGGCACGGTGTACTACGCAGGCCAGAACGACACGTTGAAGGCCTTCCCCATCACGCAGGCAAAGCTGGCGACGACACCGTCCAGCCAGTCGGCGGTAGTGTTTCCGTATCCGGGAAGCACACCCAGCGTCTCGGCAAACGGGACACAGAACGCGATCGTCTGGGCGGTAGAGAGTAACGTCGGACAACTGAATGTGCTGCATGCCTACGATGCGACGAACGTAAGCAGGGAGCTTTACAACAGCAACCAGGCGGCGGGCGGCCGCGACAACTTCGGCAACGGGAACAAATTCATCACGCCGGTGATTGTGAACGGGAGGGTGTTTATCGGCACGCAGACCGGGGTTGCGGAGTTCGGACTACTGCCTTAAGAAGTAAGCTGGACGGCGCATGTATGCTGGCCTGAAGTTGCCATCTTTGCTGTCGCCGGGAGATGCCGTGCTCCAACGTTCTTTGGTTTCATTTCGCGCAACACTGTTTGCGTGCGCACTGCTGCTGTTTGCGTTGCCTGCCCTCTTTGCGCAGCCGTCGCCTCACGTCATCGGCTTCATGACCGACTTCGATCTGAAGGATGATGCGGTCGGGATCTGCAAAGCGGTGATGCTCGGCATTGCGCCGCAAGCTACGATCGTCGACATTACGCACCAGGTAACGCCCTTCGATGTTGCACAGGCCGGACGATTTCTGGCGGGGTCTGCGCCGTACTTCCCACATGATGCGGTCTTCGTCGCGGTGATCGATCCAGGAGTCGGCAGCGCACGCAAGGCAATTATCGTGAAGTCGAAGGTGGGCCAGTATTTCGTGCTGCCGGACAACGGCATGATCACTCAGCTTGCCGACCGCGACGGGATGGCGGGCGCCAGAGAGATCACGAATCCTGCGTGGATGATCGGCGCGAAGCTCTCGTCGACTTTCCATGGACGCGATATCTTTTCTCCCGCAGGCGCACACCTGGCACGTGGTGACGACTGGACAGCGGCCGGGCCGGAGCTCGATGTCACGAAGTTGGTGCGGTTGAAGAATACGACCGCAACGATCGATGCGCAGGGCCTGCATGGGCAGGTGATCGGGACGGATGGGCCATTCGGCAACCTAGTGCTGAATGTGCCGGCGGATATCTTTGCGAAACTGGGCTATCGACTTGGAGATCGCGTTGCGATCACCATAGCCGGAGAGACGTACACGCTGCCGTTCGTGAAGACGTTCAGCGATGTGCCGGTGGGCGAGGGGTTGCTCTATATCGATTCGCGTGGGCGGTTGAGCGTGGGAATCGATCAGGGTAACTTCGCTGAAGTGCATCATGTAACGCCGCCGGTTGCGCTCGAAATTCCGGCAAAACACTAAAGCGATATTTCACAACTTCTACGGCAAGAACCGGAGCGCGTCGCTGCGCGTCCGGGCGCAGTATGCTGACATGGCGACGATACAGATGGTTCCAACGACAGCGAAGGTAGTGGAGATGAATGCCGCATTCGATGCTGACCGAGCCTGGCGGCAGGTGCAGACGCGGAATGCGTCGGCGGATGGCCAGTTCGTCTATGCAGTGGGGACGACGGGGATCTTCTGCCGTCCAAGCTGCCCCAGCCGGCGACCGTCGCGGCAGAATGTGCTCTTCTTCGCAAATGCGGATGCGGCGATGGCAGCGGGATATCGTGCGTGCCGACGATGTCATCCGGCGGGCGAACATGCCGAAGCGGAGACGGTGCGGCGGCTCTGCGATTATCTCGACCGGCATGTCGACCGCGTGGTAACGCTGCAGGAGCTTGGCCGGCTAACGGCGATGAGCCCTTTTACGGTGCAGAGGATGTTCGAGCGAGTGCTGGGCGTAAGCCCGCGGCATTACCAGATCGACCGACGCTCCGCACTTCTCCGCGACAGACTGGCGGATGGCAGCAGCGTGACGGATGCGATCTACGAGGCGGGCTTCAGCTCGTCGAGCCGCATGTATGAAGGCTCGGATGCGCGGTTGGGGATGCGGCCGGAGCGTTTCCGCAAGGGCGGCCTCGGAGAACAGATCCGCTTTTTGGTGACGGACTGCCCGTTAGGCAAGATGCTGGTGGCGGCAACGGCACGTGGGCTGTGCGCCGTGACGCTCGGTGATGATGCCGCAGGAATGGAGCGAGAGTTGCGCGAGCGCTTCACCGCTGCCGATATTCAAGCAGCAACCATGGACGACGAGCTGCTGGGGGCAACAGCGCGTGCCGTGATTTCACGCATGACGGAGCATCCCGTGGCGCTGGACCTGCCGCTCGATCTGCGCGCGACAGCGTTCGAGCAGCGGGTGTGGCGGCTGCTGCAGTCGATTCCGCGTGGTGAGACGCGGAGCTACTCGGCTGTAGCGGCGGAGCTGGGTCAGCCCCGTGCGGTACGCGCGGTGGCGCGGGCATGCGCACGCAATCCGCTGGCGCTGGTGGTGCCTTGCCATCGTGTGGTGGGCAAGAATGGCCAACTCACCGGTTATCGCTGGGGCAAGGAGCGCAAAGAGAAACTCCTCGCGCTCGAGCATGCAAAGACCGGCGAGGAGTCAGCCGCGAGTTCGCACAGCGGCGGCAAGCTCGCGTAGCAGCGGCACGGTGTCGTCCCAGCCGATGCAAGCATCCGTCATGCTCTGACCGCGTACGAGCGGTTTGCCGGGCACGTGCTTTTGTGCGCCGGCCACTAGATTGCTTTCGAGCATTACGCCGATGATGCGGCGGTCGCCAGCGGCAATCTGGGTCGCGACATCGCGGCAGACGATCGGCTGGCGGGTGTGATCCTTACGGCTGTTGGCGTGGCTGCAATCGATCATCATGGCCGGCTCCAGGCCCGCCTTCGTCTCGAGCTGCGCGATGCGCTCGACATCAGCGGCGCTGTAGTTGGTGACGCCGCGGCCGCCGCGCAGGATGAGATGACAATCGGGGTTTCCGTCGGTGGCGAAGATGGCCGTCTGGCCGTGCTTGGTGTGGCCGAGGAAGGTATGCGGCTGGTGTGCGGAGAGGATGGCTTCGATGGCGATGCCGGCGTCTCCGGAGGTGCCGTTCTTGAAGCCGACCGGGCAGGAGAGTCCGCTGACGAGCTGGCGATGGAGCTGGCTTTCCGTGGTGCGCGCGCCAATGGCGCCCCAACTTACCAGCGCGGCCAGATATTGCGGCGTGATCAGATCGAGGAACTCGCTGCCTGCGGGGACGCCCATCTCGGCGAGGTCGAGCAGCAGATTGCGCGCCATGCGCAGTCCGTCGTTGATGCGATGGGACTCATCCAAATGCGGATCGTTGATGAGGCCCTTCCAGCCGACGGTGGTGCGCGGCTTTTCGAAGTACACGCGCATGACGACAAGGAGATCCTGCGCGAGCTCGGCGGCCAGTGGCTTGAGAAGGCGCGCGTATTCGAGTGCGGCATCTGTGTCGTGGATGGAGCAGGGGCCGACGACGACCAGAAGGCGGCGATCCGCGAGGCCGAGAATTTTGAGGATCTCCTGCCGCGTCTGATAAACGACGTTCGCTGCGACGTCGCTGATCGGCCGCTCGGCTTCCAGGGTGAGCGGCGGGTCCACAACATTGGCGGACCGGATGCGGAGATCATCAATCACATGTTGCATGGGGATGACGGGAGTGGACATGGTGAACGTTCCCTTGATTGTATCCGCCAGGGGATGGCAAGCCAGAGAGGCCTTCGCTACTGTGTGCGCTCGAGAAAGTCGACCTTTTCGGGGCTGCCGATGACCACTTTGCTGGCGATCCCAAGAAAGAGACCGTGCTCGACTACGCCGGTGGTGCGCTTGAACGCCTCGGCTGCCTGCTCCGGGGTAAGGCCGGATTCGATGAGCTTGCAGTGCAGGATGTAGTGCTGGCCATCGGTGACGTATGGCTCGCCGTTGTCGTTTCTGCGGAGTTCGGACACGAAGCCCTGATCACGCAGGCGGCGCTCGGTAGTCTCCCAGCCAAAGGGAACGACTTCGACCGGCACAGTGAAGACGGATCCGAGGCGGTCCACGACCTTGCGTGGATCGACGGCTACCAGCATACGTCGGCTGGCCATGGCGACGATCTTTTCGCGGAGCAACGCGCCGCCGTGGCCTTTGATTAGCGCTAATGTGCCACGCTGCACCTCGTCGGCGCCATCGATGGTGAGGTCGAGCTCCGGTTGGTGTGCGAAATCGGTGACCGGAATGCCGAGCGACTCCGCCTGCCGATGCGACTGGATCGATGTGGCGATAGACACGATGCGAAGGCCGTCGCGGACGCGGCGACCGACTTCATCAATGACTAGCGCAGAGGTGGACCCGGAACCGAGGCCGACGGCCATACCATCTTGCACTTGGGCTGCTGCCCATTGCGCGGCGCGACGCTTGGCCGCCTCCGCCGGATCCGGCGATGTACTGGAAGTCATGCTCATCCGTCATATCATGCCGCTGGCTCGATGCTCCAGCCCGACGGCATGTCGATGGGAATTTCGCTCGAAAAACCGCTCTAACGCTGCGGCGCGGGGGCAGGCGGCGCGGGAGCCTGGCCCTGGGGCTGGTTCGGAGGCTGACCGGCGGGAGCCTTGCCCGTCGCCGGTTGCTGGCTGTTACTGGTGATGTCCTGCCCTTCAAAGGTGATCTTGATGGAGGAGCCGAATTTCTTGTAGTTGCTGTATTTCACGATGGAGCGTGTGTGTATGTCGTCCGACATGTAGCCCTTGCCGCCGGAGAAGTGCAGGATACCGTCCGCCTTGCTGTAGACGGGGAACCAGTATTGTCCGTCCACCTGCTCGCGGTAGGTGGTAAAGGGCAGCGAGAGATCTTCATGACCGGGTCGCAGATCGTCCGGCACGTTTTTTGCGCTGACGACCACGATCTGCAGATCGTGCTGGTCGACCCAGATGCGGCCCTGGAGATACCGCTGGCCCTTCTCGATCCGTTTGGGCGCGACGTCGAAGACGTAGGTGTCCACATCATCGACCTTCTGGCGCCCCACATACTTCAGGTTGTAAAGGGGCAGGTCTTCCGTGGTGAGGACAAATGGGAGACGGTGCTCAATGTCGGACATGTCTGCCGGCGTCATGATGATGCGCTCGAGAGAATTGGCCGGGGCGAAAGTGACGTGCTCGAGCTTGGCGCCCTTGCCGTCATAGGAGATGTCAGTAACCTGCTGATAAACGCCATCGGTTCTCCCATCGTCGCTGATGGTCTCGATCTTGACGCTGCGGGTGTAGGTGTACTGGTCCATCGCGCGGCGGAACTCGGATTCCTTCGCGGCGAACTTCTGGATGATCTGGTCCGGGGGGATCGAAGGCGTCGATTGATCAAGCGGGCCATAACCGGAATCGGTCGGCTGTAACTGGGTGTAGCTAGCCTGCGCGTGCAACCGCGACAGCGGGCAAAGCAGGAGACTGAGCAGGCCGAGCGTGAGCAGACGGAACATTACGCGGAGATACCTCTTGACCAAAGGCGACAAACAGGGAGCGAGAAAGCTCCCCAACAGATAAGACGCTCCATCGGCGAAAAAGACCCGTCGAGCCGAACCGGCGAGGCGTATCGATGCCGAAACAGCATCAGAATAGCAGTGCGGATCGGCCTCTAGCGAGGTCCGCGCCGATTCGCAGAGGCCCATGGCATGGCAATCGTCCTGACACTCAATCCGGGCAGTAACTCCCTGAAGGCCGATGTCGTGGAGGTGCGGAGCGGACAGCGCTTCGGCTGCGAGAGCCAGACGCGGACCAGCGCCATGGTCGAAAACATCGGTAAAGACCAACTTGCAACCTTTTCGCGCATGCAGGGCCGCGAGACGGCTGAATCGCACGATGTAGAGGCAAAGAGCTTCACGGATGCCACCGGAGTGCTGCTCGACTGGCTTCGCGAGCAGGCGGCCGAGCACGGAGCGAACTATAAGGATGTCGCTCTGGCTGCGGTGCGGGTGGTGCATGGGGGTGAGCGATTCGACAGGCCGGCGATGGTGGATGCGTCGGTGGAAGTCGAGATCGAAGCGCTGCGGCGATTCGCTCCCCTTCACAATGCGCGCTCGCTGGAGGTGATACGCGCACTGCGTAAGCACGCTCCGGAGATGAAGATCGCCGCGGCTTTCGATACCTCGTTCTACCGGAAAATGCCGGAAGTGGCGTGGCGCTACCCATTGCCGCCAGAACTGGCGGACAAGGATGGCATTCGCCGCTATGGATTTCATGGCTTCTCCCATCGCTCGCTGCTGGAGCGTTACGCGCTGGAGACTGGACGCCCGCTTGAGACCATCCGGCTGGTCTCGCTGCACCTGGAGAGCGGCTGTTCGGCGACCGCCATTCGGGACGGCGTTGCGGTCGACAACTCCATGGGGCTCACACCGCTGGAAGGTCTGATGATGGGCACGCGGAGCGGCAGTGTGGATCCGGCGATCGTGCAGGTGCTGGTGGATCAGGCAGGCATGGATGTGGACGGTGCGCTCGATGTGCTGAACAAAAAATCAGGGCTGCTGGGTGTATCCGGCATTTCGCTCGATACCCGTATTCTGATGAAACGGCTTGATCACCCGCGAGCTGCTCTGGCGATGGAGATGTTCTGCTACTCCGTTCTGAAACAGGTTGGAGCGTACCTGGCCGCGTTGGGCGGTGCGGAGGCCATTATCTTCGGCGGCGGCATTGGTGAGGATGAGCCAATGGTGCGGGCGCGGGTATGCCGCGCGCTGCGCTGGGCAGGCGTGGAGCTGGACGAAGAGAGGAACAAGAGCAGCATCTTCCAGCCAGGACTACTGAGTACTCCAAATGCAGGAATCGCCGTGTGGACACTGCCGGCGGCAGAGGCGGCTCAGATTGCCTTCGAAATCGCCACATTGGTTTGAATTGCCACCCGCGTAGGGTTGAGGTGCCGGAGACACGCATGGCGGATCTTCGCCGCGTTTTCGCTGTAAACTCTCAGGACGATGCTCACGGATCGCGGGATTTCCAAATACGACAGCCCCAAGAACTGGCCCAGGAAGCGCCTTCTTCTAAGTGATCGCGGCGGCCGCCGGAAGAACTCTGGAGCCTGACGTTCCCCACGGTAGATGCATGGCGCGACCGATTCGCCGCCGTCCCCTGTCCCGACAAGAGCAGCACATGGATGCCCGCTTCTATCAGGAGATCGCCGTCCAGCGCGTGCTGGAGGCTATCGCCGACGACCGTGACCGCATCCTTCTGACGCTCGCCACCGGCACCGGCAAAACTTCCATAGCCTTCCAGATCGCCTGGAAGCTCTTCCAGGCACGTTGGAACCTGACCGACTGGAAGACCGGAGCCTCACCAACTCGCCGCCTACTTCGCTCTCGGGCTTCTTGTGATAAGGGCAGTGACAGGCGACCGCGCCGAGGTCCAAGTCTCCGGCGTAGAAGCTGGTGATTCCTGGGCAGAGATCATGGTGATCGCCGATTCGCCGCACAGATGTCAAGCTGATAGGCCCTCGTTCCGACTGCAGATCATCGCGAGGCGTTCGCCACTGTCAAATCGTTCTCAGGAGTATGAACCTTGGCGGTCGCCGCATTGGTCACGTCAACGTATCCATGCGCTACGATGTTCGCTGCGCTCTGGCGATATATCGCTGGATCCTCGGGTGCCCAGGTGCCCAGACCATCGACGTAGCGATTGGCCATACAGAACGCGGCCGCAATCAGAACTGTATCGTGAATCTCCAAGTCGGTGGCTCCATTGGCACGGGCCGCGGCGATATCCTTCTCTGTGACGTGTTTTCCTCCGAGCTGAACCTTCCCCGCAATATTCAATAGCGCTTTCAGCTTGGCGGAAATCGCAGCATTCTCCCAATCCGTCTTGACCTGATGCACCAACTGCTCGTCGTCTCCAAGCTGAGCCGCAGCAACCGCGCCATGAATGGTCTGACAAAAGAAGCAGTCATTGCGCCAGGAGACATGAGTTGCGATCAGTTCACGCTCGCCGCGAGTCAGGGTGCTCGGGCCGCGCAGCAGGACGTTCACCAATTCATTGATGGGCGCTGCTGTCTCGGGCCGGAAAGTCATCAACCCTAAAATCCCTGGGAATTCCCTACCTAATTCAGCAGCGATTGGGAGCTCGATATGAGCCATGCTGTTTTGCTCCAAAGTGAAGATCTCTACGAAACGCGTCCCTGTCGTATGAAACGCAAGTCATGACGCGCAGCGATCCTATCCGTACGAATCATGCTTCACATCCTCCTGAAGATGGAGGGGGGCCACCACCCTATGGCCGTTGCGGCCTGGTAATCATTTCATAGACGATTTGCATTACCTTCGCCGTGCATACAAAGTGCGCAGTGGCCTTCCTTCCAGGGTCTTTTCTTTCAAAATGCAGGAGAGTGTCCGTGAAAGCAACTGAGCAAGAGCCCATCTACCTCCCCGAAGTTGAAGCCAATCCGCACCCGAGTCCGTATGCGGATCTCATCGCCGCCTCAAAAGCCGCAGGTAGAGATCACTGGCAGATTTGGAACCTCTTCGCTTACAAACCCGAGGTTACATCGCCTCTTGCCAGTTTCACCGAAGGTGTCATGCGGGCACCTGCGCCGATCAGTGCTGGTCTTCGGGAGCTGATCGCTGCATATACCTCCTACACGAATGAGTGCCAGTTCTGCTGGCGATCGCACGCTGCGATCGCCGCTGAGTTGCTGGGCAGCGAAGAAGTTGTGCGACAGGTGCTGGAAGGCGTTGAAACCTCGCCACTGGTGGAATCGGAAAAGGCGCTGCTGCGGTTTGCAGGCAAAATCACCAGGAATCTCCCGGCGATGGTCGAGGAAGACGTCCAGCAGCTTCGCAGTCATGGCTGGAACGATGAGGCCATCTACTTTACGATCCTTGTCGTTTCTCTCTTCAATTTCTACAACCGGTGGATCACGACCTCAGGCGTTCATCCGGTCTCCGAAGAAATTCATCGCTTGCACGGCAAACGACTCGCCTTGAGCGGCTATGAGCCGAAGAATCGACTAGCGAGCATACAGAATTCACCTTTTTCGCGCTAACCGCGATCGTTCACGCACTTCCAGAGACCGTCTCCAACGGCCCACGTAACGCCGCATTACCTTTTCGAGGCCCCAACGTGAAGAACAATCTCATACGCTACCTCTGCCTATTCACTTTGCTTTTGATCGCCACACACCTTCTCCCGGCGCAACAACTGGCAACTCTCAACGTCACCGTCAGCGACCCCTCCGGCAAACTCGTGGCCGGCGCGCGCATCACGCTCAACAATGCCGGTAACGGCATTGCTCGCAATCAAGTCACTGACCGCTCCGGCTTTGCAGTCCTCACTGCCCTCTCTGCAGGCGACTATCAACTGAAGGTGCAAGCCGATGGCTTCAGCGATTACGAGCGGCCCCACACACTGACCGTCGGCCAGGTCGCATCGGTTTCGGCTTAGTTAGGGATAGCTGCTTTCAAGCAGAATATTGCTGTCTCCGAGTCATCCTCTGTAATCGTCGACACGTGATTTCATTGACTTCGTCTTGCTCACGCCAACGGCAAATGTCGGCCGCAGCACGGCTACCGCAGCGCAGTCTCCATTTCTTGAAACGGTGCTGCAACTCAGCTTTGGCGGCCTGCACGAGACGCATAGTTCATTCTTTGGGCTGGACGGCACCGACTATACGGTGAGCCTCTCCGGCGTGCAGCGTGCGAGCCCCTCGCTTGATTGGGTGCAAGAGTTCCGCGTTGTTGATGGGCCTTTTGCCGGTGACAACGGGCGAAATCTCGGCTCAGTTGTCAATACGATTACAAAATCCGGAACCAACAACCTGCACGGCTCCTTATACGAATACTTCCGCAACGATGCTCTGGACGCTGAAAATGCGCTCTCCGCTCCCGGACTGAACACGCTGCGTGTGAATCAATTCGGAGGTAGTCTAGACGGCCCGATCCGCCGCGACAAGACTTTCTATTTTGTGGGGTATGAAGGACAGCGCCGCGCGGCATCTCCCACCTTCTCTACCTTCATTCTCGGCTGCCTGGATAATCCGGGCTGCATGGGACCCGGGACACCGAGCATCAACCAGGTCAAAGAACAATTCGGACTGCAACCCGAGCAGCTTAACTCCATTCTCCAGATCGATAACTACGACAAAGCTATGGATTTCCGTTCTCCGACCGCACAGGCACGGTGGGTCGCAACTCGCATCGCGGAGCCTCCTACTATAACAGTGATATTCGCCTGCAGCGGGTCTTCCATGTCACTGAGCGCGTCTCGACGGAAGCCAGTATGGAGGCCTTTAATCTCTTCAATCACACGAACGTGCAGAACATCGACCAGGTCTACGGCGCGCCCGATTTTCTCGGTCCCATACCTCGTCAATACGGGGACAAGATCGGAAGTCCGGCAAATCCGACATTTGCGACGCCAAACTTCACCGGTACAGCCAGGCAACTGGAGGCGTCTCTTCGCCTGAGCTTCTAGGAGAAAACGAGATGGCACATATTGCAATTGAAGAAGGAATCCCGGGGATTCTCGGGCCGATGAAATTCCGACCTGAGACCACCGGCCCACTACGGCGACTCGCCGAAGTTCTTCTGCGAGGAGACAATACCCTTACCAGCGCTGAACGCGAGACCATCGCCGCCGTCTCATCGCGCAACGACTGCCGTTTCTGCCAGCTTTCTCACAGTGCCGCTGCAGCAGAGCACCTCGGCGGAGACGATGCCCATTACGCTCTTATCGAAACCGTCAAAGCGGACTTCGCAGTTGCCGACATTTCGCCGAAGCTTAAGGCGCTGCTTGCCATCGCCGGAAAAGTGCAGCAGGGTGACAAGCACGTCACGCCCAAAGACATCGCTGCAGCACGAGCTCAGGGGGCAACTGATTGTGAGATCCACGATACGGTTCTCATTGCTGCGGCCTTCTGCATGTTCAACCGATATGTCGATGGCCTTGCGACCTGGCAACCGGAGGATCCCGCAGACTACAGGCTCATGGGTAAGATGATGGCGCATTCCGGATACACGCGCACCGATTGGGAAGGAGATTCGGCTCCTGCCGAAACCTTAGAGCGCTCATAGCAGAGGGCTGTTGTAGTAGCGATTCGCAAAAACTTCGGCCCGGCACGCCGACCAGCATCACCCGGCGTCCGGATCGCCCTATACGATAGCGAGCCCAAACGGGTTGTTCATGGTTCCGAAGTGAAGTTGGCTATCTGAGAACAGAGGTCGGAAACGATCCTACATGGCGACGGTGTCTGTGGAAATGGATGCTGGCCGGAATCACCCCACCGGTGGCATCATGATTACCGGTGGTGCTCTATGGAACCGAAACGAACTGCATCGATCTACCCCACCGTTGACGAGATTAACGCGCTACCTAAGAAGTTCCGGCAGTACATCCACGATCTTGAGAATCGATGCGATAAGAGCGGGGATGTGCAGACGATCGCCATATTGCGGCAGGATCGAGTTGCATTGCAGCAGCGGGTCGAGGAGTTGGAGGCCCGCATTGCTCTGCAGGAAAGAGAATATCTCGAAGCCCCGATCGAAACGGA
>DASZGZ010000325.1:0-7746 GCA_035938355.1 Acidobacteriaceae bacterium | reverse complement strand
CTAAGGCAGGCATTCTGGGCGCGATCATTCTAGTCGGCATGTTCTTCACCACAAGCAGCATGTTGATCACGACTCCGGATGACACCGTCGTGGTTCACGGCATCCATTACATGAACAATCTCGGCCTATTTCTCTTCAAGGACATTATCTCTTTCGGAGTTGCGTTCTATCTGATCAGCTATTTTGGCCGAAAAGCGATCATGGCTGAAAATCAGAGATGATGGTCTGCGGGAATACCAACGGACTCCCGAGGAGACATTGCATTTTGCCGAGCTGACTGCCGTGCGGCCTATGATCGAAACTTATCCGCTTGAAAAAGCGGCCGAGGCTTTCGGGCAGATGGTGAGCGGGAAGGCGGGTTCCGGGTGGTTCTGACCGCTCTGTCGTCCTCACTATCTCTGCTGCGGTTAAGGTAACGCCTCTCGTCGAGTTGAGTCGGTCCAGCATCGTTGCCTGTCCACCACAAGCCTGTACAAACTCCCCGACGGCGTAGAGATTCCGAAGCGAAGAACCGTGCACCTGTCCTTGGTTTTCGTTCCACGCTTCTTCCATCACGTTTCAGTCTTTGAACGGAGAGAAAGGACAAGTACCCGCTACAGTGCTTGCGTCGGAGGATGCGGAGAGGGCTAAGTGATTGATTGGATGGTCGGGGCGGAGGGATTCGAACCCCCGACCCTCTGCTCCCAAAGCAGATGCGCTACCAGACTGCGCTACGCCCCGACGCCGTAGTCGATTGTACCAAGCGGGAATCAAGGGCCAAACAGCGGGCCTGCGTGAACGTCAGCGCCGACTGCTAGGTGAATGAGCCATGCGACGAAGAAGATGGGCACGGCGAGTATGGCGAGGACGACCAGCGCCACGGCTGCTAGAAAGAACCAGTCGCCCCAGTAGTGGCGCCGCGGGTGCTGAAGGTGGCGGGTGAGCAGCGCGTAGTTGCGGCGGTTGGCCTTCCATGCGATGTCGAAGGCGTCTCCCAGGAAGGGCACGGTGCCGATGATGACGTCGAGCGCGAGGTTGACCAGCATGCGCGCGATGGTGACATAGGCTGCGCCCCGTACCCACGCGGCAACGATGATGATGCAGGAGGCGAGGCCGGCGAGGATGTCGCCGATGCCGGGGACCAGGCCGATGATGCCGTCCAGTCCGAAGCGGATGGAGGTGCCGGGGATACGGAACCAGGAGTCGAGCAGGCGACTGAGCAGGTCGAGATTTTCGTCGCGAAAAAGGCCGTCCTGCGCGCCGATGCGCGAGGGTGGCGGCAGAATCTCGGGTTCGCGCTGTTTGTCGCTTCCAGTGGTGGCCATGGTTTGGGTCTTTTGGCTTGCTCTGAGGGGGTTTGATGCATGCCCGGAAGAGGTCTAAGCCATCCTTGCGGATGGTACAATCGCAGAGTTGCGACTGAGAGCGTCACGGCGGCTATAGTTCAGCGGCAGAACGCCTGACTGTGGCTCAGGATGTCGTGGGTTCGATCCCCACTAGCCGCCCCAATAAGCTCTCCACCTCACCTTTCTGATCATGTCCGCACACCCGCACAGCGTCTACGCCGGCACCTCGGGTTGGGCTTATGCGAGCTGGAAGCCGGGCTTTTACCCGGCGAAGACCCCAGCAGCGCGCATGCTGGCATACTACGCGTCGCAACTGAACTCTGTAGAGGTGAACTTCACCTTTCGGCAGTTGCCCACCGAAAAGCAATTGACGACATGGTTGGAGGCCGCGGGCGATGGGTTTCGTTTCTCCTTCAAAGCTCCGCAGACGATTACACACTTGAAGCGGCTGCGCGAGTGCGGTGATGCGCTGGCGGCGCTGAAGGCAGCCCTTGCGCCGGCGGAGCGTGCATCGAAAATGGGTGCAGTGCTCTTCCAATTGCCACCGAATTTTCGTGCCGATGTGGAACGGCTGAAGGGATTCCTCGCAGAGACGGCGCGGCTGAAGATGCGGACAGCGTTTGAGTTCCGGCACGAGTCCTGGTTCGCTGAGGGGATTGGCGAAGCCGTCTGTGCGGCGTTGGAGGAGAACAACGCGGCGTTATGTATCGCCGAAAGTGACGAATTCGAGACACCGCAGCGCAGAACGGCGGATTTTCTCTGCTACCGGCTGCGACGGAGCGCATACAGCGAAGCGGATCTGCAAGACCTGACCCGGCGTTTCGCCCGAGACGCGGAGGAGGGCGATGTGTATGCGTACTTCATGCACGAAGATGCGCCTGATGGGCCTTTGCGGGCGCGAGCTGTGCTCGAGGCACTGGCGCAGTGACGGTACCTTTGATCGAATCGGCGGCGAAGGAGCTTGCAAGGTGGCAGAGCGCCTTCACGCCGCGCAGGTTTCTTCGCAATGGGCACCTGCAGACGCTGGCGGGAAATTTCTTCCCACGCACTGCGGTGCTGCCGCCTCCTGAGAATGAGTTGATCGAAGTAGAGGCAGCGCACGAAGGCGTGCCGCCGAGCCGCGTGCTGTGCCAGAGCCACTGGCAACCGGAAGCTGGACGCGACACGGTGCTGTTGCTGCATGGGCTTGAGGGCTCTTCGGATTCGCAGTACGTGCGCGGGAACTCTGCGCGCTTTTTCGCCGCGGGATGGAATGTGGTGCGCATGAACATGCGCAACTGCGGCGGCACGGAGCGCGAGTGTCCGACGCTCTACCACTCAGGCCTCTCGGGAGATGTGCTGGCAGTGGTGCGCCACTTCGAGCGGACGCGCGATGCGCGGCGGTGGTCGCTCGTGGGCTACTCGATGGGCGGCAACCTGGTGCTGAAGCTAGCGGGTGACCTGGGTGAAGACGCGGCGCCGCTGCTTCGCGCGGTGGCGGGAGTATCGCCGGTAGTCGATCTTGCGCCGTCTTCGGACGCGCTGCACGAACCGGCGAACCGCATCTACGAATGGAAGTTTCTGCGCGGACTGGTCCAACGCTACGCATACAAGTGCGAGCTCTTTCCGCAAATATTCAATCCGACGCGCAGCCGCGGCGTCCGCTCGCTGCGCGAGTTTGACGATCGCGTGATGTCGCCATACTGCGGCTTCACGGGTGCAGACGACTACTATCATCGCGCGGCGAGTGCTCGGGTTGTGCACCGCATCGCCGTCCCCACGCTTGTGCTGCACGCGCTCGATGATCCGTTCATCCGGATGCTGCCAGAGACGCGCGCGATACTGCTCGCGAATCCGCGTGTCTATCTGATCGAAACCGATCACGGCGGCCACTGCGCCTTCCTTGCGCCTGCGGCTGGTTATGACGGCTACTGGGCGGAGCGGCTCCTGTTCGACTTTCTGCATGCGCAGGCGGAGAGCCTGTGATGGAGACGGACTGGAGCGTTGCCGCGGGCGCGGACGATCCGGTGATCGAGACGCGGTGGTCGGATGCGGCGAGCGGGCTTGGGTGGGTGGATCTGCGGGTGGACAGAGAGGAGCAGCGGAGACGCATCCGCACTTTGCCTGAGACGGCTCACTCGGACGCGATGACGGATGCGCTGCTGTTGCTGAATGCGCCGCGCGGCTTGCTGATGACGACGAAGTGCGATCGCTGGCAGATGGATGACGCCGAGCGGGCGGAGTTTGCGGATGCACTCGATGCGCCCCCGGCTGCAGCCGGACGCGGATCGTACATCGATGTGTTGATGGCGCACGCGTTGCCGATGGCCGATTTTCTGCTGCATGAGGAGTGGGCGCGGACCACGGCGCGCCGCTGCGCGGCGCTGGCTCTCGATGACGCGCGCCTGGACATCGTGGTACGGCCTGCTCATCAAGGCGACGCCTGGGGTTATGGTCTGACGGTGTACTGCTACGCGGGCGGAGCGGATGAGGTGCGTGCCGAGGCAGCATGGAGCGCGGCAATCGCGGCGACAACCCCGGTGCTGGTTGCGAGTGGCGAGTCGCTGTTCGCATCGCCGGAAGAGTTGGGCGACGGTCGCGTGTAGGCTGATTTCCGTTGCTATTCTGATCGGCGTGAGTCGCAAGCGGAAATCGAGGCACGTCTGTCTACGCCTGTTGGTGTGCACAGTGGCGATCGCGCCCGCTGCGCTGATGTGCGGGGCGCAACAGATTGGGACGCTGACGCCGAGTCCGCCGCCGCAGCAGAGCTCGCTCGCGGCCGCGCAGCAGTCGGTGCACGAGGGAAAGTTTCCTCAGGCAGAGGCCTTGCTTCGGCCATTGATTGCGGCCGACCCGAAAGCTCCCGAGCCGCAGTATCTGCTGGCCTACGTACTCTTGCGCGAGGACAAACCCGCCGATTCGCTGAAAGGGTATACGAACGCGGCGGCATTGCGACCGCCGACGGCAGCGGACCTGCGAAACGCGGCGCTTGATTATGTGTTGCTGCACGACCTGACAGATGCGGAGCAGTGGATGAACCGGTCGCTCGCGATGGATGGCAACGACGCGGAGACCTGGTATGCGATGGGCAGGCTGCACTACACGCAGGGGCGCTATGGCGATGCGATGAGCTGCTTTCAAAAGACGGTTGCGCTGAATCCCCGAAGCGTGAAGGGCGAGAACAACCTGGGGCTGGCGTACGAAGCGCTGAATCGCAATGACGACGCGGTGACCGCCTATCGCACCGCGATTGCATGGCAGAGGGATGATCCATTGCCGAGCGAGCAGCCGCTGCTGAACCTGGCGATCCTGCTTCTGCATCGCAATCAGATCCAGGAGGCCCAGCAGTTGCTGGAGCAGGCGGCGAAGATCGCTCCAAAGGAGCCGCGGATTCATGAGAACCTGGGCCAGCTCTATCTCAGAACGGGCCGCGCGCCAGATGCGGTGAAGGAGTTTGCGGCGGCGGCGGCGCTGTCGCCAGAGAACCCGCGCTTCCACTATCTACTGGGCCAGGCGTACCGGCGCGCCGGCGATGACGCACATGCAAAGCAGGAGTTTGCGCGTTCGGCCGCGCTGAACGGCTCGCATTCGACATCCGAGCAGCAGTGACCCATGGTGCGCCGAGCGCGGGCACATCCGATCATGCGGACGCTACAATGTGGGATAACACCTGTGGCGGGCGAGTAGCTCAATTGGATAGAGCATCAGCCTTCTAAGCTGAGGGTTACAGGTTCGATCCCTGTCTCGCCTACCAGAACCATTCTTCTCAGAATCATCCGCCCATGGGGCAACGACTGGATGAACCTGCGCTCTTACGCAGCGCGCGAGGAGCAGCAAAGACGAAAGGCCGGCCCCATTGCTGGAGCCGGCCTTTTTCATTTCCAGGACTACCAGCGATAGAAGGTTATCTTGTGGAAGTAGGCAGTCACGTCTCCGCTCGTTTTGTTGAAGCCGTCCATCTGGACGTTCATAATCATCGAACCCTTGTACCATCCCAGAGACTTCGCCGCGCCAGCTGCTGCGCCAGAGAAGGTGCTTTGTGTGCCATCGAAAACCACCCAGTCGTGCGTCGCATAGCCGGTGCTATCACGATGGAAGCCTATCTGGATGTGGTGCCAAGTGTTCGCGGCCCAGGTCCTGGGATCGCACTTGATATTCGAGGCCTTCCAATGAGGGCTGCCGCCGCCGTAGTAGGTCCATTCCCAAGTACCTGAGTAGGTGGAGCACTGGGTGCCGAAGATCACGGTCTCGCCGTTCGACATGACCTGATTCAAATCCAGTTCCAGATTCGCCAATTGATCGGGATTGACGACGTAGACGTAGGTATCGAGGACGAAGTGGGTGGAAGTGGAATCGTTGGCAAAGGAGTCGTGCCAGCGTTCACCACCGCGGCCCGAATACGTCATGTAAAACTCCCGGGCATCGTCATACACCGGCGTGGTCGCGGGAAAGAGTGTCGAGCCCCGCGAGCTTCCGGGTGTGCCTGTGTCGTGCTCATACGCCCAGTTGGTCGCCGTATCCAGATCAGCTGATGCAATAGCGTTGGAGGGAATGCTAATCGGCGTGCCGCTGCCCGAGGAGCCGTCCGGTGGGGGTGCTGCTGCGGCGGCGATGGTGACGGTGCTGTTCACGATGGGGCAGATGCCGGCGGTAGTCCAGGCCTTGAAGTGAATGGTGTGCGTGCCGGTAGACATGGATGTGTTGGTGACATCGATGTCGTAAGCCGTCGCGGCCCAGGTGGTGCTGGTGCTGTTATCCACCGAGAAGGCGAATGCAACTGGAGCAAGGTTGTTGCAGCCGACGTTGTGCGCCTTGACCAGGAGAGGGGACTGGGTGGTTGTGCCGCTAACCGGGCTGGCTACGGTAATGTTCGCTGCAAAGGCGGCCTGCACAGACACCGCTGTGGCGAGTACCGCGAGAGCTGAAAGGAGGAAACGGCGCGGCTTGGCCTGGCGAAAGGAAAGAAAATTCTGGTGAGTCAGCATGTACTTCTCCTGCGGGGGGATTGGTTTCACATTGCTTTTTTTGCGCGATCTTCCAAATCCACGGATGTGGCAGCAATGCCTACTTCGGGCACACGTCGAGCAGGGCCAGAACCGCCCGTCCGGTGCGGCTGACTAAAAATGCGATGACCGCGTAACCACTTATGGGTACGCAGTTCACTCTTCTGTATGCCCGGTAACGTGACGTCTGCGGGCATCTCATAGGTGAATTGGTAAACGGATAATACAGAGGAGGGGCCGATCAGAAAGTCCCTAGTTCGTGTTAGTTGCGGACTTATCACTATGTAAATACCGGGCTATGGACCGGTGCAAAATGTTACCGGTACTGCGCTTTATTACGTGATTGCGCGTGTTACTCGAAGGGGAATAACACATTGGCAAAAGGGGAGATAACACTTTCGGGGGACGCTTCTGCTCCAAGAGAGCGATGAGATAGGACAATCTGCCGGGTGAGGCATGGCCGTGCCGGCGACAATAGTTGGTAGATACGAAGCAGATAGGTGTCGCGGAGCGTAATGACATACTCGGAATGCGGGCATGCCAGGTAGCAAACGTCGAAACACCGTTCATGTAGTCGACAGCGAGAACTGGAGCTATCTTTTCGCCCGCCAATAGAATCAACGACCTGCTGACATTCCGACTGAGGCGATAACTCCGATTCAGGAAACGTCCATCAAGCCGGTTGCTTCCCGCAGGACGTGGCCGGTATCATCCGATTTCCCCCGCAACATACATCAGTCAGTGGAACGCCCGGAAAGCAACGGGCCGTTCCTCGTGGATTGCTGTTTTAACTCCCCTGCATTCGGGATGATCGTCGAGGCCCCGCCGTGAAGCTTTTTTATGTCGTATCTGTCCTTCTCACCGCTGCAGCGCCGGCATTCGCAGGCGTTACCGTCACCAGCCCGGCCAGTGGCGCGACGGTCAATTCGCCGGTCCAGTATGTCGCGACCGCGACAACGAGCACCTGTGCCACCGGCGTGGCTTCCATGGGGATTTACGTGAACAACAAGCTCACGTACGTGGTGAATGGAGCCAGCCTGAACACGGCGCTGTCTCTCAATCCGGGGCCGTACAACACGGTTGTAGAAGAGTGGGACAAGTGCGGCGGCGCCAGCTACACGCCTGTAGCCATCACGGTTGCAAATCAGGCCACGCAGACGGGCGTCTTTGTGACCTCGCCCGCTGCAAACAGCACGGTGAGCTCTCCTGTGAATTATGTGGCGACTGCGACGACGGCGACCTGCGCGAAGGGCGTGTCCTCGATGGGCATTTACGTGAACAACAAGATCGTTTACACCGTGAATGCGCCGCAACTGAACACCCTGGTGAACCTGGCGCCGGGAGCCGAACATACGGTGGTCGAAGAGTGGGACTACTGTGGCGGTGCGGCGTTCACCACCATCAACCTGACTGTGCAGGGCAGCACAACGGTCAACATG
>DASZGZ010000324.1:0-6369 GCA_035938355.1 Acidobacteriaceae bacterium | reverse complement strand
GCGCCGAGAAAGCCTCCGACGAAAACGATAGTGGGTCTCAAGCGCTGGCCTCGATCTTTAGCTCTTCGCCTTCTGCGATCACGATCGTTTGCTGGGTCTCAAATAGCGCCAGGTTGCCGTTGCTCGTGACGCCGTGCGCATACTCCTTGCTCCCAACGAGTAACTGTGTCGTGATTGCAGCAGCCGTAATCTGAATCGAACGACAGCGCAGATTGCCGGCAAGGACGCGGAGTGTGAAGAGCGTCCCGCCGCTGCTGTCCCTAGCGTACGAGAACTCGCCCCATCCGGTTCCGCTCGCCCAGAAGCTGCGAAAGGTGCGATGCGGCAGCCGCGGAATGGCAGTGACGGCCTCCATTGCCCCGTCGTAATCGAACCCACTCAGTGCAACCACGCTGGACCACGATGACATGGCCCGTGCGTAGTGATGGCCACACTCCGCCTCGTCCCAGGGATTCCGCTTTTCGCCGTCATAACGCGCACGCGTATTGGCGATGTATTCGGTTCCTTCGTCGATCATCCCCGCATACATCATCATCGCGGCCGTCGCATGCTCGAGGCCCGTAAAGACCTCCGCGTAGTAAGGGAAGGGAATGCGTGGTCGCTTGCCTTCCGCATAACTGCAGACCAGCACCGCGGCCTCGTCATTCAGCGCGAAGGTGCGTTCCACGTTGTCATGCTCCAGCAGCGTCCGTTTGTAGTTCGAATCGTAGATCGTTCGCAAAGTCGATGCCATGTTCTTGCGGGAGACCAGATCTCCCAGTCCTGCGACATCCGCCAGATATTGGCCTAGCAACTGATCGACGAGGCAGCCATCTCCCACTTGATACTCCGGATGCTCTGTCTCATTTGCCCCCATGTCGCCGCGTAGATGCGGCGCGATCTGATCGTTGCGATAACCGCGCACCTGTTGCACGTAGTACTTGCCATTGAACAGATTCGCATCGATCCACCGGCTGCCCTGCGTGAAGAGGCGGTGATACTCCGCAGCGGAAGCAGTGTCGCCCATCCGCTGCGCCATCTCCTCGCTCGCGCGCAACGCCCCCAGGTAGAAGATGCCGCACAGTGGATTCGGCCCGTAGAACTCCACGTCGTACGTATTGTGCTGCACTCCTTCCATCACCCCGTCTCGATTCGCATCCCAGCCACCGGGGACCCACGCGAACTCGATCGCCTTCTTCAAACGCGGCCACATCGCGCGCAGCCACGCGTCGTCGCCGGACAACTTCCAGTCCAGATATGCATGTAGAATCTGGCCCATCTGTCCGTCGGCTGCGGCCCAGCCAAATCGGTCATATCCATCCGGTAGCAGCTGCCGGAAGCGCATAGCCCCCGCCTCGTCCATGGAATAGCCGAACGACGCCTTGCGCAGCGACCGCGCAAAAGAAGGGAAAAGAAACGCAGTGGCCGTCTCATAGTTCCACACATGCGTGCAATTGCCGAAGCAGCAGCCGCGCGTGTCGTCGGCTCCCTCGAACCCGTGAAACTCACCGTCAGCCGTCCGGAAGCACGTCGTCGATGCGAGCGTCGACAGGTTCGCGCTTGCTGCCTCCTTTACTGCTGCAGGCAAAGTGCTCTCGCGGAACGCCTCTGCGAAGAGCCGCGTCCGACTCTCCAGTGAATCCAGATGCTCCGCCGTGTAGTCCGCTGCGGCCCATGCGTCGATAAAGCGTGTCGCATAGTAGTTGCCAATGCGCGTGTCGCCCTTGCCCTTCGGCGCGTCCCAGCCACACCACTCCGGCGTGCGATTGGGGAAGTGCCACGCCAACAGAAAGGTAAAAGTCTGTGACTGCCGCGGCGCAATTGTTGCGCTCTGCAGCACCACGCCGACTGCGTTGCGCTGCTCCGGTTCCGGACCTAGGTCGCCCTTCGCAGAAAAGGCATCCCAGAAAAGCATCGGAGAGTTCCACCAGCGCCCTTGGGGCCATCCACGCCAGTGCGACACCTGCACGCCAGGCCCGGCCAACGCGGCCAGCGCGAGCGTTCCGCGCATCGAATCGCTTTCCGGCAACGCGGGATTACTCATCGTCAATCCCGCCATCCTCGCGTTTGATCGATACATATTCTGTCGCGGATCGTCTTCCGTCCCCGCCGCCGGCGGTGGGGCGGGGCCGGCAGCCTTTACTGGATTCTCGAGCGACCATGCGATGCTCACCTTCGCGCCCACACTCTTTGTATTCGTCACGCGGTATCGCAGAATTGCCACGGGCAGCCCCGAGTCATCCGGCTGATGCGGAATGAACGGAGAAAATGCCTCCAACTCCACCGTCACGGGCAGCGTGCGGTCCTCGAACGCGATGTGTGCCAGCGGATAGGCTCCGGTGAAGGTCGCCGCATCCAGTCGGCTCAGCCCGGGTGCGTTGTTCGCCCCCAGTCCATCCTGTCCCTCATACGGTGGAAGTATTCGCGCCTCCAACACGCGCGCAATCGGCTTCGCATCGCCACTTTGCGCCCAGATCGATGGGAAGGCATACGCGGGCGAGTAGCCCTTGTTGGGTCGATTGAAGATCTCCCAGTCGCGCAGTTGCCCACGTCCGCCGAGCGACACGCTGCCCGCAGCCACGCCGCCCAGCGGAAAGGCGATCATCTTCAGCTTGCGACCGGTGAAAACACGCGGGAACGCGGCCTCATTCAGAGCCGCAGAAGGTCCAACCGATGTCTCCTTTTGCGTCGCCTCACCGAGCGCTGGCCATGCTCCCATTTGCGAAGCGGCGCCGATCGCCCCCGCGGCCTGCTTTAGAAAAGTGCGCCTCGGCAGCGAATCGTTCTTGGGCATCCGGAGTCCTTTGCTGTGGATAGATTTAAGCGTTTTACTTTCCGCACGCCATTCTCCACCACCCCTCGTCAGGACGCAATCCACGGCCCTATCAGTCCGCCCAACACGGGCCCTGCGGCCCTTCTCGCTCCCTCTTCATGCTGACTTAACATGGACTCGAGGAAACTGATCCCGATGCGCGTCCTGGTCGTGGAAGATGAAGTGCGGCTCGCGGACAATCTCGCCGCTGCTCTGCGCGAAGGCCCTGGCTTCGCAGTCGATTGCGCCGAGGACGGTGAACTGGGAGAGCAACTGGCCAGGCAGGGCTGCTACGACCTTATTGTGCTGGATCTGATGTTGCCCAAAGTGGACGGCCTCACGATGCTGCGGCGCCTGCGCTCGCGCGATAACTCAACCCCAGTCCTCATCCTTACGGCGAAAGATGGCGCCGCTTCCACCATCGAGTTGCTCAACGCCGGCGCGGACGACTACCTCAGCAAACCTTTTGACCTGGGCGAACTCATAGCGCGCGCCAAGGCCCTTATCCGCCGGGGCAAGGGCGCATCACATCCTGTTCTCGCCATTGCCGACATTGAAGTAAATACGCTGGAACAGACAGTGCGCCGCGCCGGCCGGCTCGTCGATCTTTCGCCGACAGAGTACCGCATTCTTGAATACATGGTGCATCGCCCACGCGTCATCGTCTCCAAGCGCGAGTTGCTCGAGCACCTCTACGATTACAACTGGGAACACCACTCGAATGTGATCGAGGCCCATATTTCCAACCTGCGTAAGAAGCTGATGGCCCACAGCGACCAGCAGGCGGTCGAGACATTGCGCGGCCGCGGCTACCGCCTGGTGGCGGACCCCGAGAGTGCAGGATGAAGCGGCGATCTCTCTCCCGCCGGCTGATCTTGTCCGTGCTGCTCGTCGAGCTCATCTTTGCCGTGGCGGTCATCGCTCTGGCCGCTGCGTACGAGCGCCATGCGCATCTACGCTCCTTCGACATCATGTTGCAGGGGCGCGCCGATTCACTCCTCGGGGCAGTGCAGGATGCCGAGGATCCTGCGGATAATGTGATGCTGGACCGCACCGGTCTGCAACTGCCTGCAGATGACGTCTATGAAGTGCGGGACAGCAATGGGCGTCTTCTTGGACGCTCGGTCAATTGGCAGGGACCCGAGCCGGACGATGTAAGTTCCAGCGAAGACCGCATTTATCTCACCAGAATCGCAGGCCGCCATTACCGCGTCCTCACGCTACACGGGCTGCGTGTGGTGGATCCGGGCGACAAAGGCGGCGGCAGGCCGCGTCATATTCTCGTCGTCTACGGCTCGCCCACTTCGCACGTTTGGCATCAGGTGCGTAATGCCATCATCTTCTTCTCGCTCTCCAATCTCGTACTGCTCATCGTCACCGGGGTGCTGATGGCATGGCTGTTGCACCGCGGACTGACGCCCATGCGCCAGCTCGCGAGCGAGGCAGAGAAGATATCGATTCATCGTTGGAGCTTCCAGGCTCCGGAGAGTGCAGTGGAGACGCGCGAGCTGGCCCCTCTGGCCTCCGCTCTTTCAGCGGCCATGCAGCGCCTGGAAGCCTCGTTCTCCCAGCAGCGTCGCTTTGTGAGCGATGCCGCGCACGAATTGAAGACCGCGGTCGCGGTCGTCAAATCTTCGCTGCAGCTGCTTGCCATGCGCCAGCGCACAACCGAGGAATATGCGGCGGGCGTGGAAGTGAGCTTGGTGGACTGCGAGCGGATGGAAGAGATCGTTGCGCGCATGCTGACACTAGCACGCGCGGAACAGCCTTCCCAATCAGAGCATGCCGCTGGCACTGCGGATCTAGCCGCAGCTGTCGCCTCGACTGCGGAGCACTTTCAGTCCATGGCAGAGCTCCGCTGGGTCACACTTACGCTTGCTGCAAACGAGCCCGCCTTCGTTTCCCTCTTAAGCGAGGAATGTGGCCTGCTGTGCTCCAACCTGCTGTTGAACGCGCTGCAGCACAGTCCGCCGCGGACCGAGATCAAAGTGCTGCTGCACGCAGACATGGACACGGTCGAGTTGCGTGTCGAAGACCACGGCGATGGTGTTGAGCCCGAACTCCTGCCACATGTCTTCGAGCGCTTCTCGCGAGGCGATCCTTCGCGCAGCCGAAACACAGGCGGTACCGGCCTCGGGCTCGCCATCTGCAAGGCGATTGTGGAGAAAGCAGGAGGCAAGATCGTGCTCGAGAGTGAGCCAGGCCATGGTGCAACTGCCGTGGTCCGCCTGCCGCGCGCCGCCGCGCCGGCAAATACCGCTTCTTTCGAACCATCCCTGCAGACAACCCCTTCAGCTTGAATTAATCGAGAAGTGGAAAACTGCTGAGTGCGTCGCAACCCGCGTCGAATCGGAGCCTGGATGTTCTATCTACGCAATGCAAGTCCTTGCAGGTCGGTGCTGTTCGCCACCGCTTTTTTGAGTCTCGCTGTACCGTCGGTCGCGTTGGCCCAGGGATCCTACCACCTCATCACGCAGTGGAAGATTGGTGGCGAAGGCGGTTGGGACTACATTGCCGCAGATGCTGGGGCACACCGTCTGTACGTCACGCATGGCGCCCGTGTGGAGGTGCTGGATAGCGACAGCGGGAAAGTAATCGGCGCCATCACCGGACTGCAGGGCACGCACGGCGTCGCGCTCGATGCAGCGGGGAAGTACGGATATATCAGCGACGGCCGCGCCAATGCAGTAGTTGTCTTCGATCGCAAAACGCTCAAAACTGTGACCTCCATTCCTGCCGGCACCAATCCCGATGGCATCGCATACGAGCCGGTCACGAAGACCGTGTGGGCCTTCAATGGCCGCAGCAGTAACGCCACTGTTATTGATACGAGAACGCAGAAGGTTGTCGCCACCGTCCCATTGCCTGGCAAGCCGGAGTTTCCAGTAGCCGACGGTAAAGGGAATGTCTACGACAACATCGAGAGCAAGAACGAGATTGTCCGCTTCGACGCTGCTGCGCAGAAGATCACCGCGGAGTGGCCACTTGCCGGCTGCGACTCGCCGTCTGGCCTCGCCATCGATCCCGCCAGCCGTCATCTCTTCGCGGTCTGCGACGGCAAGAAGATGGCGGTGGTGGATGCCGATACCGGCAAGGTGCTCGCCACGCCCGAAATCGGCGAGGGTCCAGACGCCGCCGGCTTCAACGCAAAGGACAAGCTAGCCTTCTCTTCGAACGGTGAAGGAACGCTGACCGTGGTCGACGCCGGTAAGCCTGGTTTTCCCGTCGTCCAGAACGTGACCACACAGCGCGGCGCTCGCACCATGGCCTTCGACTCGGCCAACGGCCGCATCTATCTTCCAACCGCTCAATTTGGCCCCAGACCCGCAGGCACAGCGGAGAACCCGCATCCACGGCCCGCGATTGTGCCCGAGAGCTTTACGGTGCTGGTCGTCGGCCGCTAGCGCGTTTCGTCAGCGGCAATGAGGAAAGCGCTTTAGGTTCCCCCAACAACCGAATGGCCAGCGAGACATCGTTCTCGCTGGCCCTTTTTTTCCCTTAGCGTGTCATCAAGTAGTAGGTCACGGGCGTCACAATCAGGCTCAGCGCGATTGACACCATCAGGCCGCCGATCACAG
>DASZGZ010000323.1:0-29904 GCA_035938355.1 Acidobacteriaceae bacterium | reverse complement strand
GCGATCCTCGAGCGAACGAATCAGCCGCCCGAAGCCCTGCTTCAGCGTGATGACCGCCTGCGGTACCTGGTATTCGAAGAACGCGCTGCGCCCGTCGTCCTCGATGGCGCGCATCCGCGCCGCCACCACCGGATCGCTCGGCACTGCGAACGGCAGCCGGTCAACGATCACGCAGCTCAGCGACTCGCCCTGCACATCCACGCCCTGCCAAAACGACGAGGTGCCGAACAGCACTGCATTCGGCGTCGCGCGAAATTCTTCCAGCAGCGCCTTCTTCGGCGCTGTGCCCTGCAGCAGCAGGGGGAATTCGAGCTCCATCAGCAGCCGCTCGTACAGGTCGCGCATCTGCGCGTAGCTGGTAAAGAGGCAGAAGGCGCGCCCGCGTGTGATCTCGAGCATGCGCCGCATTTGCTTTGCCGCCTCTGCGGCAAAGCCCGGCTCGCGCGGGTCCGGCATCTGCGGCGGCAGGTACAGCAGCGCCTGCTCCGGATAGCGGAAGTGCGACGGCACCACCAGCTCCTTCGCCTCTTCCATGCCCAGCCGCTTGCGAATGTGCCCAAAGCCGCCTGCCACTGTCAGCGTCGCCGAGGTCAGCACCACGGACGAATAGCTCTCAAACAAAAGCTGCTGCATCAGGCCGGAGACATCAATGGGTGTCGCCTGCAGATACGTATTTCGCACTCCTCCGCGCAGCGGTCCGCTCGCCCGGCGCTCCAACCAGAAGACGGTGTTCTTGTCCTCCGTCTCCATCAGGAACTTCAAATGCTCGCGGATGTCTGCAACGCGCTTGCGCAATCCCGGCGACTCATCGACGCCACGTACCTGCTCCAGTTCACCCTCCAGCCGGTGCAGAGCATTCAGGAGGCCGAGATAGATGTCGCCAAAGCTCTCGAGAAACTCTTCGCGCTGCGAGAAGACCGCGCGTCCCTCAAAGTCCTGCGGCAGCGCGCCAAAGAACATCCGCGCGCGCTCGCGCACTGTCTGCCCGGCGCTCAGCACGCTGGTGGCAATTGTGATCTTCGTGCGCAGCATTGTCTCCAGATCGCGCACCAGCTCCTCGAAGCGGACGTTGCTCAGGCTCACGCCGAAGTAGTTCGACGCCACATCTTCCAGCTCATGCGCCTCGTCGAAGATCACCACCGCCGCCTCCGGCAGAATGCCTGCATCGGGCGCCGTGCGCGCCTGCAGCTTGATGCCGAGGTCTGCAAAGAAGAGATGATGGTTCACGATGACGATGTCGCTTTCTAGGGCTTTGCGCCGCATCTCCGTGATGAAGCAGCGCTCCCAGTCCGGGCAGCTCTGGCCTAAACAATGCTCCGTGCGCGCATCCAGCTTTTGCCACAGCGGGCTCATCTCCGGCAGTCCATCGATCTCAATGCGATCACCGGTCTCCGTCGTCTTCTCCCACTCCGCGATCTTGTGGAACTGGTCGATCTCTTCGAGGCCGTTCAGGATCGGCTGATCGCGCAGCGCATAGAGCTTGTGCCGGCACAGGTAGTTCGCACGCCCCTTCATGTAGCAGACACGGAGCGGCCCCAGGAGCGACTCCAGAAACGGCACATCCTTGAAGAAGAGCTGTTCCTGCAGGTTCTTGGTGCCGGTCGAGATGATGACCCGTTGCCCCGTGCGCAATGCAGGCAGGAGATAGGCCAGCGTCTTGCCCGTGCCCGTGCCGGCTTCGACGATCAGGTGATGATGCCCGGCAAGCGCGCGCTCCACCGCCCGCGCCATCTCCAGCTGGCCGCGGCGGAACTCGTACGGCAGGCTGGAGCGGGCCAGCACGCCCCCGGGCGCAAAAAAGTCATACACATTGGGCATTGCGGGCGTGAGTGGAGTGGAGGAAGACACTGCGGGATGGGCGCCTGGGTTCGTCAGGACTCGTTCTTTCTATAATAGACAGGGCGCAGCGGAACCATTGGCAAACGACGCGCGTCAGGAAAGAAGCTGCCGCCTTGCCATCGAAGAAATCCCAGAAGCAACAGGCCACCCGCGAACGCTCCGCACGCAACAAGGGCCGCCGCGAAGCCACCGAAGCGCGCCTGAAGGCGAAGCGCCAGCGCGCGGCTGAGTTTGGCTCGCGCTCCCGCAAGGCTGTGGACGCCGAGACGAAGCCCGCGAAGAAGGCCGCGCTGACGCCCAATCAGCGGCAGAAGGCGCGCGCCGCTGCCCGCCGCATCGAGCCCTCCGCCGAAGACGTCGACGCCTATCGCGAGCAGCACATCGACCGCCACCTCTCCGAGGAAACGCCCAGCCGCGCCATCTTTGCCAACCAATCGCGCAGCACCGCAGACATGCCGGCCTTCGTCATCTGCGGCCGCCCCAACGTGGGCAAATCGACGCTCTTCAATCGCCTTACCGGCAGCCGCCGCTCCATTGTCGGCGACGAGCCCGGCATCACTCGCGACCGCATCTACGGCGAAGTCGAATGGGCCGGCCGCACCGCGCGGCTTATCGACACCGGCGGCATCGTCCCGGACGACGCCGACCTCATCCCAGCCGAAATCTTCAGCCAGGCGCGCACCGCCTTCGATCAGGCGCAGGCCATTGTCATGGTGGTGGATGGCCGAACCGAACTTGCCTCGCCGGATATCGAGCTCGCGCGCCTGCTCATCCGCTCCGGCAAGCCCATCTTTCTCGCCGTCAACAAGATCGATACCGATCAGCTGCTGCCGCAGGCAGAGAACTTCCGCCGCCTCGGCGTGCAGGCGCTCTTCCCCATCTCTTCCGAACACGGCTCGGGCATCGGCGATCTCCTCGAAGCCGTCTTCGATACCCTCCACTTCCCCGAGCAGGACGAAGAGGAAATCTCTGCCGAAGAGGCCGGGGAGATCGAATCCCACCATCGCACCCACGGCGAGTACGAGCAGCGCGAGACCTCCATCGCCATCATCGGCCGCCCCAACGTTGGCAAGTCGACGCTGCTCAACGCACTCACCAACTCCTCCCGCGCCATCGTCTCGCCCATCGCCGGCACCACGCGCGATGCCGTCGACGAAGTCGTCGAGCACAATGGCGCGCAGTACCGCTTCGTCGATACGGCGGGCATCCGCCGCAAGGGCAAGACGCACATGATGGCCGAAAAGCTCTCCGTCATCATGGCGCGCCGCCACCTCGAAGCTGCGGACGTTGCGTTGCTGATCATCGACGCCACCGAAGGCGTCACCTCCACCGACGCCACCATCGGCGGCTACGCGCATGAGAGTGGGCGGTCGGTGATCATTGTGGTGAACAAGTGGGATCTCGTCACCACCGCACGTACAGATGACAAGCCGCCGGCTGACCGCAACATCTTTGAGGAGCAGGTGCGCCGCGTCCTGAAGTATCTCGACTACGCGCCGATCGTCTTCCTCTCCGCGGCGCACCGCACCAACTTGCACCGGCTTTACGAGGCCATCACGCTGGTCGCCACGGAGCGCCGCAAGCGCGTCTCCACCGGCCAGATGAACCGCTTCCTGGAGCGCGTCGACTTTCAGCGCGCGACCGTGCCCGCGTCGAAGAAGGTCCGCATCTACTACATGACGCAGGCCGCGGTCGCGCCGCCCACCTTCGTCCTCTTTACGGACCGCCAGGTGCGCCTGCACTTCTCCTACGAGCGCTTCCTCGAAAACCAGATACGCGACGCCTTCGGCTTTGCCGGCTCACCCATCTGGTTCAAGGTCCGCGCACGCAACACGCCTAGAGGCAAATGACAGCAGGCTAAGCCTTCGATCTAGAGGGGCTGCACAGAGAACGAATCCTGTTACATCCGAGCATCCAATGCCACAAGCACGAAGGGCAGCCAACTGATGGCTGCCTTTCGTCGCTTCTGATTTGCGTTTACGGCAGCAGCCCGTACACATTCACACCGGTCTGCGTACCGATGTACACACGTCCGTTTGCCACCACCGGCACACTGTACTGAGCGGTTGGACCCACCGCGTCACGAGCCGCCTGCGTGCCGCTGTTATAGAGCTCGGATGACAGATCGGTTGCATCGTACGCGTGGAGTACCGGACCGCCGTTCGCCGTGGTATCCAGCGCCCACGCGATCGCCTTACTCGTCCCGTTCGCACTGATCACCGGTGTCGCACCCGCGGGGCCAAACGTAGTTGCCGCCTGGGTCACGGGGGTACCGCTGGGATCCAGCACATTGATCGACTTCACTGAATCTCCAATTCCTCCGTAGTACAGCAGGTTATTGAAGTATGCCGGTGTCGAGGATTCGCCATTCGGCAGCGCATTGCTCATCGTGAACAGGTTGTTGTCGTTCTGGCCGTCATATTCGCCCAGGAAGTCGCCGACCCGGCCCAGCACATAGATGTTGCCGTCCTTGCCCGCGGCTGCAGCAAGCGACAGAGTAGTACCGCCAATATCGAGATCCGGCACCAGCATGAGACCGCCGGTTCCCTGGTTCTGGTAGTTCGCCGATCCGGGCACGCCATTCAGCGGCTCGAAGTAGTCGAACACGCTCAGCACGTCCTGCAACAGCTGGATCTTTACGAAGCCGTTTCCGTAGTCGCCATTTACCGGATACCCGTTCCCATCCAGCGTCGTATCAAATGTGCCCTTCGATGTCGCCACGAACACAAACCCATCCGAGTCCGCAGACGGGCCCGCGCCGTTCATCCAGATGGCGCCGCCACTGCCATTCGGCGTCAGATCCAACACCGATAGCTGTGCCACCGTTCCTTCGTCGTAGGCCATCACCCAGCCGGAATACTTGGCCGCTGTCTGCTGGCAGGGCGTTCCCCATGAGAGGTACACAGTGCCATTGCTCAGCAACAGCGCCGCCCGCTCCACAGCGACGCCTGGGTCGAAGGTCTTCGTCACCCCACCATTCGCCGGATAGGTCGCTGTTATTTCCACCGGGCTTCCGCTCAGCTCAGCGCCCGTCACCAGGTCCATCGCGTGCAGCCGCTGGTGGTAGACGCCGCTGCTGTCCTTTGTCTTGGCGACGAAGTAAATCGCGCCATCCGTTCCAAAGTAGCGGTCGATCACCGGCGTCGACGTGATCCCGACCGTCGAGGAAAGCTCACTGCAGCCCCGGTTGTCTGCCGCCGTCTCGCCCGTTCGCAGCACTGACGTCTGCCAAAGCGACGTCCCGCTGGTCGCATCCAATGCATACATCGTGTCGTTCTCGGTCGCGACATACAGCACGTTGTGCGTCTGCCCGCCGATGGTCATTCCCGACGCAAAGAGCGGCTGCGCATCTACCGCGCCATCCATCGTCAGGGTGTTGGATTTGCCAAACTTGGCAGCAGTCACGTTTGTCGGCGTCAGGCTGGTCTCGTTGGCATACAGCCCGGTTCGACCCATGTCGTAGTGCCACGTGGGCACGTCCCCGGCATGCGTCGGATTCACCAGCGTCAAAGGCATGTCGGCACTTCCGGTCACCGAGTTCACCTTACCAGCGAGCGTCACCGTGGATGTCCCTGCCTTCGCGTTCCCCGTAGCAATCAATGTGAAGGTCTGCGGAACTCCTGGAGTCAATACCGCGGTAGCCGGCCTCATCAGCACGCCTGTCGGCAGAGTCGACGCCGACACGTTCACCGGTCCCGTGTAACCATCCGTCGCGGTAGCCGTCACGGAAATCGTGCCGATCGAGCCTATGGTGATCGTCTCGCTCGCCGGGAGTGCCAGGTTCACGAAATCCACCGGCGCCGGACCGCCGACCGTCAGCGCCACCGTTGCCGTGCGCGTCAGCGTGCCGGAGGTTCCCGTAATCGTCACCGTCGACTTGCCTATCGTTGCGTCTGCAGCGACTTCAAAAACAATCGGCTCCGACCAGCCGCTCTGGAGCGCGCCGGGCGACGGCACCAACGTCACACCTGTTGGCAGGCCGCTCGCCGTAAGCGCGACAGCGCCGTCAAACCCGTTCACGCCGGTCACCGCAATCTGGACTTCGCTGCTCTGTGCGCCCTGTGCCGCCGTCAGCGTGTTCGGGGTCGCCGTGATGCTGAAGTCCGGACCGGTCGGACCGACTACCGCGATCGTCAGCTGGATGCTAGCCGTGTGCGACAACGCGCCTGAGGTTCCAACAAAGCTCACCCGCACCGGCGATGCCGTTGCCGGAGCGTCGGCCGCCGCCGTCAACGTGATCGTCGCGGGGTTCGCCGGCGTTACCGAGATCGTCGAAGGAGACACCGTCACGCCCGTCGGCAAACCGCTCACCGCCACGGCAATGGTGCCGCTGAAGCCATTGATTGCGGCGCTGTTCAACGTCACCTGCGCGGTTGCGCCGGGCGCCATCGTCACCGTGGCCGGCGACGCGGTAAGGGTAAAGTCCGTGGTCACCGGCGGTGCCACTGCTGTCACCGTCAACGCAACCGGAATGTTCGCGCTCAACGTGCCCGATGCGCCGTTTACCTTGACTGTGGTTGTGCCCACGGCTGCATCGGACGCCGCGGTCAGCGTAAACGTCGTACTCGAGCCCGTGGCGACCGTCGCGTTCGCCGGCGCCATCGTCACGCCCGTGGGCAGCCCGGTCATGGAAACCTGAATCGATCCTTTGAAGCCGTTGGCGCTGGCCGGCGTCACCGTAAAGGTGCGGGTCTGCCCCTGGGCAATCGTCAGTGACGACTCCGCATTCAGCACAAAGGTGCCGCTGCCGGTGCCGCCGCCGGTGGTGACCGTGGTCGACCCGCAGCCGGAAACCAGGACGATGAAACACAAGGACAAGAGGCAGATGAGGGATAGTCGCGCCTGACGCATACAGCTCCTGGGGGTGAGCACGCTCATTTACACACGGCGGCCCATGGATCATTTCCCCTGCTCCGCTCCTCCGCAGAGCTTTACTGAATGGTATTCAGCACAGCAGGAAAGATGACCTTTGTGCGTCATCGTAGCAATCGAGGTTACCTAAGGACATGGCCCGTCGTGTACTATCCGTTGCCACTTTTGTGGGAGGCGAGCCCCTTTAGATTGCGACCGGGACTGACTGTTCGGACCACCATGCGTCGAACACACCCAGCGCACGCTCGCATTGCAACCGGTGCCGCTCGCGCTTGTCGCGGATCTTCCGCCGCGTCTCTTCCTCGAGCGGGTCCAGCAGATCGAAGGTGATGTTCGCCGGCTGGAAGTGCTTGAGGTCCGCGCGGGTGATGTAATTCACCAGCGAGCCCAGCGCCGTGCCGCGCGGCACCGGCACAACCGGCAGGCCTTGCGCGCGCCGCGCCGCATAGAGCCCGGCCAGCATCCCCGTGGCCATTGACTCCGTGTAGCCTTCGACGCCGGAGATTTGCCCGGCGAACAGCAGCCGTGGATGCTCTTTCATCGCCAGTGTCTGGTCCAGCAGACGCGGCGACTCTATATAGGTGTTGCGGTGGATCTGCCCGTAGCGCAGGAAGCGCGCATTCTCAAGCCCCGGGATCAGCCGCAGCACGCGTGCCTGCTCGCCATACTTCAGGTGATTCTGGAATCCCACAAGGTTGTAGGAGTCCGCGCGCAGGTTTTCGCAGCGCAACTGCACCACAGCGTGCGGCGTCCTGCCGGTCCGCGGATCGCGCAGCCCCACCGGCTTCATCGGCCCGAAGCGCAGAGTGTCCCGCCCGCGGCGCGCCAGTTCCTCGATCGGCAGGCAGCCCTCGAAGTACTTGAGCTGTTCCCACTCCTTCGCCTCCACACCCTCCGCCGTCACCAGCGCGTCGTAAAAGCGGTCGTACTCTTCCTTCGTCATCGGGCAGTTGATGTAGTCGGCCGTGCCCTTGTCCCACCGCGCCGCCATGTACACGCGCTCGCGGTCGATGGAGTCCGCGTCCACAATCGGTGAGATCGAATCGTAAAACGCCAGGTGCTCCTGGCCGGCGAGCCGCGCAATCTCACTCGACAATGCCGCTGAAGTGAGCGGGCCACTCGCCACTATCGTGAGTCTGTCGAAGTCTTCGAGCGTCGTCACCTCTTCGCGCACCACGGTGATCCGCGGTTCGCGCGCAATCGCCTCGCCAATGCGCCGCGAGAACTCCGCGCGGTCCACGGCCAGCGCATGCCCGGCGGGCACGGCGCACTCGTCCGCCAGCCGCAAAAGTACCGATCCTGCGCGCCGCATCTCCTGCTTCAGCAGCCACGGGGCCGTATGCTCGCTCTCCGACTTGAGCGAGTTCGAGCAGACCAGCTCGCCAAAATCTGCCGTCTGGTGCGCCGGCGTCTGCCTCACCGGCCGCATCTCGTAGAGCACGACCTCCGCACCCTGCGCCGCCGCCATCAGCGCCGCCTCCGGCCCGGCCAACCCGCCGCCAATCACTCGTATTCGCATAAGCCTTGATTATAGGAAGCGTATTGGCGTATGCATGGAGCGATTTCGACCAGCCATCCGTCTATGGAGACAGCATCGACCGCGCATCATGGCGCATATCGGAGGGAACTATGAGGTTGCGTTCTCTGACCGTCCTAGCCCTCTCCTTAGCTTTTGCGAGTTATGGAAGTCTCACCCTCCGAGCGCAGGATGCTTCCGTCGCTTCCCGCGCCGAGATCGACAACTGCGTGCGATGGATGAAAGCGACGGTATCGGAGGGAGCGACGCGTACGCTCGATCCCACCGACTTCTGTTCCGGTATCAAGAGGGGGAACACCGACGGCTGGTATTCCATGTGGAAATGCGGCCATCTGGCAGAACCGCCCAATGGCGCAACGCCCAGGTATTGCACGTCGTCTGGCCAACTCACTGCGCATGAGGCCTGGGCGGCTGGTTTTAGCACCGCAACCACAGACGGACGCGAGCTGCTCGACGGAACCTCGGAGATCACGAAGGACCTGCACCACAGCGCCGCGACGTTCTACAGCAGAACTCCCGTGTGGATGGGAACGCTCAGGCTGCCCGCAGGAATGTACGAGCTTATGCCTGCTCAGTCACCGGATGGGTGGAAGCTTGCTGTCGCGAAGCAAGGTGGAGGATATCTGGGAAGCGTCGAGATGAAGACCGCAGCGTCCGACGACCCTGCGGGGAAGAACCTCGTGATATCGACCAAACCCTGGGGTGATGGATGCGCTGGTCCCTCCCCGGATTTCAACGTTCGCGAATTACATTTCAGTTACGGAAGGACGAACCTTTTCGTTTGCCTCCGTCCCGACCAAGCGCCGGTGAGCCAGGAAGTGAATGTAAGCCAGCGGTAATTTGTTTTCGGATCAAGCCCGTGGGCTCACGGTCGCCCACAATCGTGAGCGTGAGCGACCACAGGGGAGCGATTCCCACCACTCGCGCCAACGGCGCGTCCGCCCGTGCGGCCAGCACCGTGGTAGGCTGGCACTCCGTGTCGACCCAATCCTTCGATCTAGCCGCAGCGGCGTTCACCGAGATGGTGCACCAGGGATTTCATCCGGAGTTTCCACCAGGAAGCCAGGAGCAGGTCCAGCACATTCGCTCCGCCGCGCCGCCCTCGCTCAACGGCCATGTGCGCGATCTACGTAGCCTGCCTTGGTCGTCGATCGACAACGATACATCTCGCGATCTCGATCAGATCGAGTTTGCCGAGCACGTCGACGGCGGCATCCGGGTGCGCGTGGGGGTGGCCGACGTTTCAAGATCCGTCCCCAAGGACAGCCCCATCGACAAGCACGCCGCGGCTCAGACCAAGACCGTTTATACCGCGACGCGAAACTTCCCCATGCTGCCCAACGAACTCTCCACTGACCTCACCTCACTGAACGAAGGCCAGGACCGCGCCGCGATGATCACCGAATTCGTCGTGGATGCGGAGGGCGCCTTGCATCAGCAGAGCATCTACCGCGCCCTGGTGCACAACAGCGCGCAACTCGCTTACAGCAAGGTAGGTCCATGGCTTGAGGGCAAGGCCGGCCCCGATCCGAAGGTAGCCGCGTCGCCGGAGCTGCAGGCACAACTGCGCCTGCAGGATGATGCCGCGCGCGCCATCCACGCGGGACGGATTCGCGAGGGCGCGCTTGAGTTCAACCGCATCGAAGCCGATCCCGTAGTTATCGACGGCCAAGTGCACGAGATCAAAACCGCGCAGCACAACCGGGCGACCGACCTCATCGAGGACTTCATGGTCGCGGCGAACGAGACCATGGCGGAACTGATGCGTGCTGCCCGACGATCCTGTATCCGCCGCGTCGTTCGCTCGCCGCAGCGCTGGCCGCGCATTGTGGAGCTGGCCGGCCGATATGGAACGAAGCTGCCCGCCGAGGCCGATTCGGCAGCGCTGAACGAGTTTCTTTCGAAAGAGAGAGCGGCCGACGCCGTTCACTATCCGGATATCGCGCTCGCCATCATCAAGCTGATGGGTGCAGGCGAGTATGTCGTTGCCAAGGGAACCGACACCGAGCCACTGGGGCACTTCGCCCTCGCCGCGCGCGACTACACGCATTCCACCGCTCCCAACCGGCGCTTCGCCGATCTGGTCAACCAGCGACTGGTGAAGGCGATGCTGGACAACCAGCCATCGCCGTACACCGATGAAGAGCTGACTGCGATTGCGATGCACTGCAATCTGCAGGAGTCCGCCGGGGTGAAGGTGGAGCGCGCGATGCGCAAGCGTGCGGCCGCCGTGGCCCTGGCAAACAGCATCGGCAGAACCTTCCGTGGCGTCGTCACAGGAGCCAGCGAGAAAGGCGTCTACGTCCGCGTCTTTAATCCGCCGGTCGAAGGCCGGGTGATGCAGGGCGGGCAGGGCCTGGAAGTCGGAGATATTGTGACGGTGACCCTGCTGCATACCGATCCGCAGCGGGCATTCATCGACTTCAAGGTTGCGTAATCGTCAGAGCGCTCTCACGCCTGCAAAACCGGTGCAGGCAATAACGTGAGGGTCACCACCGTGATGTCATCGTCATGTCCGAAGGCCTGCGCGGCTCGCGCTATCGCTTCCGCGGACTGGCGGGAGATGGTCTGGGTGCGTTCGAAGCCGAAGAGCTCGCCCGCCTGATTGCGTGCTTCGACGACGCCATCAGAGAGCAGGGTCAACATATCCTGAGGCTCCAGATGAAGCTCCGTCTCCGCGTACTCCGCATCCGCAACGAGACCGAGGGGCAGTCCATTTTCGATATAGATCTCCTCACCGTTCCGGTAAGGCGGTAGATGTCCCGCGTTGGCGGCTACCAGAGAGCCCTCCGCATTGATGCGCGCGATGAGGCAGGTGGTGAATCCTCCGCGGCTGCGCGCGATCATGCGCTGATTCATCGCGGCGAGAATCTCGCCGGGGTTGGTCGTGTAGTGCGCCAGGGTGCGCACCGTTCCGACAAGCAGCGAGACGGTCAGAGCGGCAGGAATGCCCTTGCCGCTTACATCGCCGATCACTACCAGGAGCCCGTTATCCGCGATAGGCAGAATCTGGAAGAAATCGCCTCCCACCTCCCCTGCCGGCTTATAGGCGCTCTCGACTTTGAAACCGGATACGGTTGGGATCACATCCGGAATGAGCACCTGCTGCACGGCTCGCGCATTGCGCAGCTCCTGCTCCAGAGCGCTTTGGCGTTGACTGTTCTCTTCTGAGTAACGCCAGGCGGAGTAGAGAATGGCAAGTAGAAGGAAGGTGTTCACAAGCATCTGGAGATTCACAGGACTCCCACCGATCGCGAAGAGCGGCCCATGTAGCCTCTCGCTCAGCGTCCAGTGCGTCCATCGTTCGCCCAGTCCCGTCATATCCAGCACCGCGGTCAGCAGAGTGCTCAGAAGTGCCGCGAAAGCCAGAATCCACCGGCCTGGGTCCAGTCGCTTACCGAAGGCCGCAAACACCACCACCAGCCCCCACAGCTCCATGTAGATGGCAGGAAGCGTTGTCATCACATCGATGGTCAGGAACCGGTGCGGTGGCCACGCAGTCCAGTCAAAGAACTGGCAAACCGTATCGACCAATTCGAGCCCGATCGCCGTCAGCGCGATGATCCAGGTCCATTGCACCAGTCGTTTGCGTTCCTGCAGACCCAGCAACGCGATCAGCAGAAACCAGATCGCCATGTCATTGATCGCAACCAGCGGCTCGATCAACCCGTACGTCACCCGAAACGGAAGGACGTTCGGGGCGTCGATCAGAAGATATCTCGCCGTGGGATACACCATGGCCATGGAGAGCCACAACAACATGAGGTGTTTGCGATTCCGCAGCCAGAGCAGCAGCGTCACAACACCCACGAGGCCTGCCAAACGAGCCACCCACAATGGGAACTGTGCCGCGTTCAGGCGCGCATACTTGGCCGCAATTTCGAGACCCCGGGCGGCTTCAGCGCTCCCCGTCACCGGCACTGCGATCAGCCCACCCTCTTCCGGTCGATTCAGGAAGACGATCGGGGCCTTCCACACCCGAATGGCCAGCTCACCGGACTCGACTGGCCCCAGGATCACAACGCTGGGTTTTGACCCTCCCAGGCCGTACCAGACCGGATTTGGCGGCAGCTTGCCGTAGGCCCCCTTCAAGGCGCCGTTCCAGTAGACCTCGCAAGCACTATCGACGTTTGGCAGGTATAGCGCCAGCGTCCAGCCCGTCGTGCTGCCGGGAGCCAACACCAGCCGCCGCCGGTACCAGGCAAAGCCGGTGTAGTTGCGATGATCCTGTCCTTCCCAGGAGCGCCCCACCTGGATGGGCTGCCAGGCAGAGTCGTCGTAGCCGGGCGAGGACCACACGAGATTGTCACCTTCATGGAACTGCCAATTGCCGTCGAGCGGGAGAGTGGCACGCCCCAGAGCGTTGAGCACGATCGGCGATCCTGTCTGCTGTCCGAGAGCGGCAGAAACAAGGGAAAAGAGCAACAGAACCAGGGCGGCCCATCCGTGCCGGTGCGCACAAGATCCATGGGCCCGCATATCGACGCTTCCTTCTTCTCGTGATGCCGTGACGAAACAACAGTTGGATTTTGACAAGGGTCGTCCTTGCGGCGAATCGCGGCTGATGCAGAAACGGGGCAGGATCTGTGAGAACTATAGGACTTGGAAGCACGGGACAGGAAGCTTAAATTTGCATGAAGGCGTCAGCATTGCCGCGAGTTGTGGAATGGGAATGACGAGCTCGCGACTGTCATCTATCCGCACGTTGCTTTCAACTGCCTTCCTGCATCAGAGTGGAAGGGATGAAGCATTCAGAGACTTCTCCTGATTCCGAGTTAGCACATTCTCGCGCCGTTGTGTGTCTCTCCGGCGGTATGGATTCCGCCGTCTGCGCCGCCATTGCCGCGCAGCAGCATGAGACCTACGCCATGCACTTCAGCTATGGTCAGCGCACCGAGCAGCGCGAATTAGAGGCTGCACGCACCATCGCCCACGAGCTCAAGCTGGCGAAGTTTCTCCCGCTCTCCATCGACCTCTTCCGCATCATCGGCGGCTCGGCGCTCACGGATGCGAGCATCGCCGTTCCCGATGCACCGGACGACGGGCCCGATCCTGACGTCATCGGCGCCAGCATTCCTATCACCTATGTGCCGTTCCGCAACGCGCACTTTCTCTCCGCCGCCGTCAGCTGGGCCGAGGTGATAGGCGCCGAGGCCATCTACATCGGTGCGGTGGAACAGGACAGCTCCGGCTATCCCGACTGCCGCCCTGCCTACTACGAGGCCTTCCAGCAACTCATCCGCACCGGCACGCGCCACGGTTCCATCCGTGTCGAAACTCCACTTATCTCCATGCGTAAGCACGAGATAGTCCGCCGCGGCCTTGAACTGGGCGCGCCCTTCCATGTAACTTGGTCGTGCTATACGGGCAACCAGGCCGCCTGCGGAACATGCGAAAGTTGCATCCTGCGTCTTCGCGCCTTTGCCGAAGCAGGAGTCGACGACCCCATTCCTTACGCAACCGACTGGCGACAGACGGCCAACGCGCCCAGAGAAGCATCCAGTGAAGCTAGAACACGATGACAGGAGAACGAGTATGACGAAGAAGCTTTGGCTCGTCGCAGCGCTGATGGCTCCGCTGGCCGTATACGCCCAGCAGCAGACGGGCTCCGTTCACGGCCATGCGCAGGACCCCGCCGGCATACCGCTTGCGAATGCCCAGATCCAGGTCTCGACCGACGGCAAGACTGCCCTGTACACCTTCACCGCGGATGCGAACGGTGACTACAAGGGCGACAACATCAAACCCGGCACCTATGTCCTCACTATGTTCATCAAGGGCCCGAACGATGCCGCTCCGAAGCCGGTGGACCGTTTCGAGACCGTCAAGATTGACGCCGGCGCTAACGCGACCCAAGACTTCGACCTCTCCCGGCCTGAGTACGTCAAGAAGCTTCCGCCGGAAGAGCAGAAGGCCATCGCCGACGCTAAGGCCAAGAACGCCAGCATTCTGAAGGAAAACTCGCAGGTCAAGAACCTGAATGCCGACCTCGCGACTGCCCGCCAGGACATCAAGGACAAGAAGTTCGATGAGGCCGCGACCCTGATGCAGAGGGACAGCACCGCCAAGCCGGACGCTGCGGTCCTATGGGTCGAGTTGGCCATAGCACAGAACGGCCTGAAGAAGTACGACGACGCGATCACCTCCGCCAAGAAGGCGATCGAGACCAACGCCGCTTCGAAGAAGCCCAGCCCGGAAATTGAGGGTGCAGCCAACAATACCCTCGGCGAAGCCTACGCAGGTAAAAACCAGATTCCCGACGCAACCGCTGCCTACGATGCCGCTGCCAAGGCGCAGCCCACGAATGCCGGCATGTTCTTTTCCAACGAGGCCATCATCCTCGCCAAGTCCGGTGCCAACGCGGATGCGGTCGCTGCCGCCGCCGACAAGGCCATCGCCGCCGATCCCAACAAGCCGGTTCCCTACTACCTGAAGGGTCAGGCCCTCATCGCCAAGGCCACCGTGGATCCCAAGACCAACCGCATCGTCGCACCTCCCGGCTGCGAAGAGGCCTACGAGAAGTACCTCCAACTCGATCCCAATGGACCCATGGCCGCCGACGCGAAGAACATCCTGGAACAGATCGGCAGCAAGCAGGCCAAAAGCTACAAGGCGAAGTAGAGCTGCAAAGCCAAGGAACATCACCGCGCAGCAGATCGAGCGGCGCCGCCACCAAGCGGCGCCGCTCGATTTTGCATTCATGACAATCGTCTTCTCGACCGGTGCGAGGTGCACAATAAGGCTCACGTGAACACAATCCTCACCTACGCCGAAGCCGCTGCTCTGGTTCTCGACCAGGGGCGTCGCCTCGCCGCCGCCGCACCACGAAAGACCGAGCAGCTGCCGCTTCTCGACGCCCTCCACCGCGTCCTGGCCACGCCTGTCAGTGCCGACCGCGATCTCCCGCCCTTCGACCGCTCCACGCGCGACGGCTACGCCGTTCGGGCTGCTGCGCTTATGGCGGGCGACTGGCTGCTCGTCACCGGAATCCTCCGCGCCGGCGAAGCGCCGCGCTCCGCACCACTCGAATCCGGCGCCGCACTCGAGATCATGACCGGCGCACCCGTGCCGGAGGGCGCAGACGCCATCGTCATGCTCGAACACGTGGAGATTGCCGGTGACCGCATCCGCCTCAGCGACGGCCGGCAGCTCCGCCCCGGCAGCCACATCGTGCCTGCCGGCAGCGAAGCCCGCTCCGGTGATCCGATCGTCCCCGCCGGGACGCGCCTCGCCGCTGCCCACATCGCCGCCCTCGGCGCCGTCGGTGTCGCTCAGGTCGAAGTCTTCGCGCGTCCCCGGGTCGCCATCCTCGCCACGGGCGACGAGTTGGTGGAAATCGCCTGTACCCCGCAACCGCACCAGATCCGCAACTCCAACAGCTACAGTCTCGCCGCGCAGGTCGCGCTCGCCGGCGGGGAACCCCTGCGCATCGGGATCGCCCGCGACCACCTCGACGATCTGCGAGCCTTGCTCGATAGCGCGCAGCAATCCTCTGACCTGCTCCTGCTCTCCGGCGGCGTCTCCGCCGGCAAATACGACTTGGTCGAGCAGGCACTCGCCGAGCGCGGCGCTGTCTTCCATTTCACCGGCGTCCGTATCCAGCCGGGCAAGCCCACCGTCTTTGGCGAGTTGCCCCCGCGCGCGGCGGGCAGCGCATCGCTCCCCTTCTTCGGCCTTCCCGGCAATCCTGTTTCGACGATGGTCACCTTCCTGCTCTTTGCCGCGCCTGTGCTCCGTGCACTCGCCGCCGAGGCCAGCCCCGCCCCCCGCTTTGCGCAAGCCCGGATCACTACCGCCGAGTCCGCAGCCGACATCACCCGCTTCCTTCCCGCACACCTTGACGCCGGCTGGGATCACGCCACCGTCCGCCGCATCCCCTGGCAAGGCTCCGGCGACCTCGCCGCGACAGCCCAGTCCAACTGCTTCGTGGTCCTGCCGCCCGACACTGCGGTCGAGGCCTCCAGCGTCGTGCAGCTACTTCTGCCATAGCCCAACTACACTGGACGCCATGGCGAAGAAGCCGAAAGAGAAGCTCTCCCACTACGACAAATCAGGCCGAGCCCGCATGGTCGATGTGAGCGCCAAACCCGCCACCCGCCGCGAAGCCACCGCTTCCGCCTTCGTGGCGCTCTCGAAGGCCGTGCTCAAAGCGATGCCGAAAAATCCCAAAGGCAACCCGCTCGAAGTCGCCCGCGTCGCCGGCATCCAGGCCGCAAAGAAGACATCGGAGCTGATCCCGATGTGCCATCCGCTCCCGCTCACCTTCATCGACGTAATTACCACGGTGACAAAGAAGGGCGTGATCATCTCTGCGTCCGCCGCCACCACGGCCAACACCGGCGTTGAAATGGAAGCCCTCACCGCGGCTTCGGTCGCCGCCCTCACCATCTACGACATGACAAAGGCGCTCGACAAATCCATCACCATCGAACGCATCCAGTTGGAAGAGAAATCCGGCGGCGCCAGCGGAGCCTACAGGCGAGCCGATGCGAAGCAGGCGGCTGAGTGATCCTCGAAGTAGCCATCCTGCACATCATCCCTGTGCAGGAGCCAGCATTCGAAGCCGCCTTCCGCCGAGCCATCCCGATCCTCAGCGGCACAAGCGGATATATCTCACACGAACTCCGCCGCTCAATCGAGCACGAGAACCGCTACATCCTTCTCGTCCAGTGGCAGACCCTTGAAGACCACACCGTCGGCTCGCCGCAATATCAGGAATGGAAGGCGCTCCTGCACCACTTCTACGATCCCTTTCCCATCGTCGAGCACTACGCCGCCCCGCTTGCGCCTTGACGGGGCGCGCTCTGCTCACTATCGTGTAAGCCGTTACAAAGCTGCCTGAAAAGAGGCCCTCATGCGCAAGACCGCTCTCGTCCTCGCCCTGTTCGCCCTTCCCTTTGCTGCGACCGCGCAGACCAAGATCGCCGCAACCCCGGCCATGGGCTGGAACAGTTGGAACCACTTCGCCACCCACGTCACCGACAAGGACGTCCGCGACGCCGCCGACACCATCGTTTCGTCGGGGATGAAGGATGCCGGCTACATCTACGTCAACATCGACGACGCATGGGAAGGCAAGCGCGACGCAAGCGGCAACATCGTGCCCAACGGCAAATTTCCGGACATGAAGTCGCTCGCCGACTACGTGCACTCCAAGGGCCTGAAGATCGGCATCTACTCCTCACCCGGACCGCAGACCTGCGGAAAGTATGAAGGCAGCTACCAGCACGAAGAGCAGGACGCGAAGATGTATGCGCAGTGGGGCATCGACTACCTGAAGTACGACCTCTGCAGCTACCACGAGATCATGCAGAAGGAAGCACCCGGCGACCAGGCCAAGCAGTACGCCATGATGCACGCCGCCTACGAGAAAATGCACAAGGCGCTCCAGGCCACCGGCCGCCCCATCTACTTCTCGCTCTGCCAGTACGGCTGGGACTCGGTCTGGAAGTGGGGCCCGACGGTCGGCGGCAATAGCTGGCGCACCACCGATGACATCGAGGACAACTACATGAGCATGTCCAACATCGGCTTCTCGCAGGCGGGTCTCTCGAAGTACGCCGCCCCCGGCCACTGGAACGACCCCGACATGCTCGAAGTGGGCAACGGCAAGATGAAGTACAACGAGTACCTCACCCACATGAGCCTGTGGGCGATCCTCGCCGCGCCGCTGCTCGCCGGCAATGACCTCTCACAGATGTCGGCGGAGACCAAATCCATCCTCATGAACAAGGACGTCATCGCCATCGATCAGGATCCGCTCGGCAAGCAGGGCGACCGCGTCTCGGCCGAGGGCCCCTTCGAGGTCTGGTCCAAGCCGCTCAAGGATGGCTCCATCGCCGTCGGCCTCTTCAACCGCGGTCACGACGCGGAGCAGATGTCGTTGCCGCTCGCGAAGCTCGGGCTGTCGGCAGGCAGCAAAATCCACAACGTCTGGAACCCATCCGACAGCGGCCACGGCCCCTGGATGATCCCGGAGCACGGTGTTGTCCTGCTCATCATTAAGAAGTAACTGGAGCGGAAACTCTGCATCACCACCAACATGGGCGCCCCATGGCCAGGTGTTGGGCCATGGGATTCCCTCCGGTCACCCACCATCCCATCGTGTGCGACCAAAGGGAGCGAACCCATCAGTGGGCCGCAGGCGCATGTGCCTCGGACGGCCAGTCCGCGCAACATAGGCCATGGCCGCGGGGTTAGCATAGTCACATGAAGCGCCTTCTTTCCCTCGCTCTTCTCGCTGTGCTGCCCCTCACCGCACTCGCCAAGGACGAAGCCTCCAAGCTCGCAGGCACCTACAAAGGCGAAACGCGGGCCAAGGACGAGAGCCGGGGGCAGAGCCAGGATGGCACCTACGCCATCCGCCACCACACCATGACGCTTGACCTTGGCAAGGATGGCACCGCCACCCTCACGCAGTCGCCCGACTCCATCAGCGAGATCACCAGCTTCGCCCACTGGAGCCTTCAAGGCGACGTGCTCAAGCTCACCTTCGATCCGGTCGACAAGCAGGCAACCCCCGCCCCTATGACCTTTCGCTATGACCACAAGACGCTTACGCCGGTCGTCTACAACCACGACCTGTGGCGAACCCTGCCGCCGCCATCCTTGAAATTCCAGAAGCAGCACGACGTCAACGGCGAATTCTGATCTGGATCCGGCAACTCAGGACTCATCGCAAAGCAGACGCCCGGGAAGCACATCTAGGCGAATAAACATCGAAGCCAGGCGCTACAATACCGCAATGCAGGCTGCCACTCCCGATACCACCCCGGCCGAAGCCCTCGCATGGGCTCATCCCATCATTCAGGAGTGGTTTCTCTCTCGCTTTGGCTCCGCAACCGAGCCGCAGATCGAAGGCTGGCCGGCTATCCTCGCCGCGCGGCCCACACTCATCTCCGCCCCCACCGGCTCCGGCAAAACGCTCGCCGCCTTCCTTATCTGTATCGACCAGCTCTTCCGTAAGGCGCTTGCAGGCGAGCTCCAACCGCACACCGAAGTCGTCTACATCTCGCCGCTCAAAGCACTCTCGAACGACATCCGCAAGAACCTCGAAGAGCCGCTGCAGCAGATACAAAAACTCGCCCTTGAACGCGGCTATCTCTGCCCGCCCATCCGCACCGCCGTGCGCACTGGCGACACACTCCCTGCGGAGCGCCGCGCCATGCTCAAGCAGCCGCCGCACATCCTCGTCACCACGCCGGAGTCCTTCTTCATTCTGCTCACGGCGGAAAAATCACGCGCAAACCTCGCGCGCGTCCGCACCGTCATCGTCGATGAGATTCATGCCATGGCCGACGACAAGCGCGGCACGCACCTCGTGCTCTCGCTCGAGCGGCTCGACGCCCTGGTCTGTGGCGAGAACCGCCTTTCGCCCGGCGCCTACATCACCGGCCTCACGACCGTGGAGACACCTGCCGTTTCGCCCACAACCACTGACGTGAGCGACCAAAGGAAGCGAACCCCACCGCACGAGCCGCAGGCTCCGTTGCCCGGACGGCGAGTCCCACAACGCATCGGCCTCTCGGCCACGCAGAGTCCCATCTCGCTCGTCGCCGACTTCCTCTGCGGAACACGTCACCGCGACTGCGCCATTATCGAAGTCGGCCGCCGCCGTCACTTCGATCTCGCCATTGAAGTTCCAAATGACGAGCTCAGCTCCGTCTCCACCAACGCCATCTGGGACGACGTTTACAACCGCCTTGCCGAACTCGCACTCGAGCACCGGTCAACATTGGTGTTTGTGAACACCCGCTCCATGGCCGAACGGCTGGCCTTCCAGCTCGGCGAACGACTCGGCAACGAAAACGTCGCCGCACATCACGGCTCGCTCTCGCGCAAGCTGCGCCTCGAGGCCGAGAGGAAGCTCAAGTCCGGCGAGATCAAGCTGCTCGTCGCCACCGCATCGCTCGAACTCGGCATCGACATCGGCGCCATCGATCTCGTCTGCCAGATCAACACGCCTCGCGCCCTCGCGCCTGCACTGCAGCGTGCCGGCCGCGCCGGCCACTGGCGCGGTGCCACGCCCAAGGCTCGCTTCTTCGCCACCACTCGCGATGACCTCATGGAACTCGCAGCTATCATTCGCGGCATGCGAGCTGGTGCGCTCGACCAGCTCGAGATCCCGCCGCAGCCCCTCGACGTCCTCATGCAGCAGTTGGTCGCCGCCTGCGCCGCCGAACCCTGGCAGGAGGATGATCTCTTCGCGCTCGTGACGCGTGCGCATCCCTATCGCGATCTCCCGCGCGGGACATTTGAAGAGCTCCTTTGCCTGTTGAGCGACGGCATCGAGTCCTCGCGTGGCCGCTACGGCGCCTACATCCTGCGCGACCGCATCCACGGCCGGCTGCAGGCACGCCGCGGCGCGCGCTCCATCAGCGTCTCAAACGGCGGCACCATTCCAGACACCGCCGTCGTCTCCGTCATCCTTCAGCCTGATGGCCACCAGATCGCCACCCTCGACGAGGACTTCGCCATCGACTCCGGCGTTGGCGATGTCATCCAGCTCGGCAACGCATCCTGGCGCATCTCGGCAATCGAGACTGCGGGTCGCATGTACGTCGAAGACGCCGGCGGCCAGCCGCCCACTGTGCCCTTCTGGCGCGGCGAGGCCCCGCAACGCACGGGAGAGCTTTCCCGCTGGGTCTGCCAGCTGCGCGAAGACATCGCCGTCAGCGTGCCCGACACCCTCCCCGGCTACATCAGCCAGACAGATCCATCTGTCGTCGCTGCAGTTACATGGCTCAAAGAGGAATGCGGTGTCAGCGACGCGGGCGCTGAACAGCTCATCGCCTACATCGTGGCAGGCCGCGCCGTCCTCGGCACCGTCCCCACGCTGACCACCATCGTCGCCGAGCGCTTCTTCGACGAAGGCGGCGGCATGCAGCTCATCCTGCACGCGCCCTTCGGCGGCCGCATCAACAAGGCCTGGGGGCTGGCGCTGCGCAAGCGCTTCTGCCGCGGCTTCAACTTCGAGTTGCAGGCCGCCGCCACCGACAACGGCCTCAACATCTCGCTCGCCGAACAGCACTCCTTCCCGCTCGCCGACGTCTTCCAGTTCCTCACCACCCACACCGTCACCGAGTTGCTGGAACAGGCCTCGCTCGCCTCGCCCATCTTCAAGACCCGCTTCCGCTGGGACGCAACGCGCAGTCTGCAACTGCTGCGGTTTCAAAAGGGCAAGAAGGTGGCGCCGCAGATCCAGCGCACCCGCGGCGAAGACCTGCTCGCCAGCGTCTTCCCGCAAGCGGCAGCCTGCTTCGAGAACATCGAGGGTGACATCGAGATCCCCAACCACCCGCTCGTCCGCGAAGTCATGAAGGACGTGCTCGGCGAAGCGATGGACCTCGCCGGACTCATCGAGGTCATCGCGAAGATCCAGTCCGGCGAGATCCAATGCGTCGCCGTTGACTCCACCGTGCCCTCCGTCTTCTCCCACGGCCTGCTAAACGCCAACCCTTACGCCTTCCTCGACGATGCGCCCATCGAAGAGCGCCGCGCCCGCGCCGTCAACATGCGCGGCATGGTGCCTGATCAACTCCTCGGCGAGGCCGGCCGCCTCGATCCGGATGCCATCCGCGCCGTGCGCGAAGAGTCCTGGCCGGACATCCGCGACGAGCACGAGCTCCACGACCTGCTCTACTCACTCGTGCTCGTACCAGCGTCCTTCTTCGATCACCCGCGCGCCACCGGCTGGCGCATCCTGCTCGATCGCTTGACGTCGCAGTCACGCGTACAGGTATCAGCAGACCACATCATCGCCGCCGAGCGGATCAACGATCACGCCAACATGCTCTCCACCGCACCGGACCTGCCGCTCCTACAAAAGGCCCTGCACGCGTGGCTCAACATCCTCGGCCCGGAAACCGCCGCGTCGCTCGCAACCCATCTCGGCATCAACCCATCCGCGATCTTCACTGCGCTCGTAGCCATGGAATCGCAGGGCACCATCCTGCGCGGCAACTTCGAGCATGATGCCACCACGCCCAACACTCCCGTTATCCCGACCGAAGTAGAGGGATCCGCTGCTCTGGCCGCGGTGCCGCTCGCGCAAAACGATCACGAAATCCAATGGTGCGAGAGGCGGCTTCTCCAGCGCATCCACAAGCGCACGATCCACACTCTGCGCAAGCAGATCGAGCCCGTCGTCCCGGCGCAATATATGGACTGGCTCCTCCGCTGGCAGCACCTCGCGCCGCAGACACAACTCACCGGCGAGGAAGGCGTGCTCGACGCGCTGCGAAAGCTCGAAGGCTTCGAAGCGCCGGCCATCGAGTGGGAGCGCTCCCTGCTGCCGCAGCGCGTCCCGCGCTACGATCCCCGCTGGCTGGACACGCTCTGCATGGCCGGCGTTGTCGGCTGGGGCCGCATCTCGCCACACCCGGCCTTCCTTTCGCCGGAGGGCGGCGCGCCCCGCCGTGTCATCCCCACCAGCATGGCGCCCATCACCTTCTTCCTGCGTGAGGACGCGCACTGGATGGACGGCTGCCTTCGCTCACGCGAGCTTCCGGAAAGCGCGCTCGCCTGCTGTCTGTCACCGCTTGCGTTACGTGTTCGTGCACAGCTCGAGCATGCGGGCGCCGCCTTCGCCGCCGACCTCGCCCGCCAGTTGGGCGCACCGCTCGCCGAGCTTCACAATGCTCTCTGGGAACTGGTCGCCGCCGGCCTTGTCACCGCTGACGGCTATGACAGTCTCCGTTCGTTGATTGACCCGCGCCGCAAATCCGCCAGCACAACGCCCTTCCGCATGCGGGGAAGCAATCAGCGCGCCCGCAACACGGCCGGACGATGGAGCCTGCTGGCCCCTCCCGCGCCGCAGATACCCCTCACCGATTCCCGCGAGGCTAAAGAACAGAGCGCCATAGCCGCAGCCCAACAGCGCGAGCAGGAGATCGAATCCGCCGCTCTCGTCCTGCTCTGGCGTTATGGCATCGTCTTCCGCGATCTGCTCGAGCGCGAGACCACCATGCCCCGCTGGCGCGAGTTGCTCGGCATGCTCCGCCGTCTTGAAGCGCGCGGCATCGTGCGCGGCGGCCGCTTCGTCTCCGGTTTCCAGGGTGAGCAATTTGCACTCCCCCAGGCGGTCGAATCCTTACGCGAAATGCGCAAGCAGGAAATTATCGCCGCCACAGTCACACTCGCTGCCGCCGACCCGGCCAACCTCGTCGGCATCGTCGTCCCGGGCGACCGCCCCGCTGCGACCGCCGGACGCACGGTGCAGCTCCGCGGCGGCCACTTCGTCTCCGAGATCAGCACTGCGATCAGCCCTGCGCTAGTCGAGGTCCCCACGTCCCTGCTCGAGACACCATTCGCCGATAAGGGCCCCGCGCAGCTAGCCCTCGGTCATGACTGAGCAGCGAGAACAACTCGCTCCACGCCCTACACCGAAAGAGGGTGAAGACTTCTACTGGGAAGGCCCCTACATGGTCTTCACGGAAGCCTGGCATCTCAAGCGCGGCCACTGCTGCGGCTCCGCCTGTCGGCATTGCCCCTACGGCCACGAAAACGTTCCAACAAAAGCTGACCGCACATTACGCTGATCCCGGCTACTGGACGAGCGCGATCACCTTCATCGCCTCGTCCGGTCGCAGAGCCGTTTGGCTGCGCGAGTATGCACAGCCAAACTCCACAGGAAACGCTCTAGAAGTAGGCGACCCAATCAAACCACAACGAATCTGCATCCTGCACGGCAGCCTTCGACAGTGGTGTGTTGTCCTGGAACATGGTGATGTTCTCGTTCGCCTCGCTCGCGTAATTGATGGCGCGATTCGAGCCGTTCCGGTAGGCAACCGCGTTGTCCATGTAGGCACGCGCGTAGAAAGGCAGCGGGCGGCTGAACGAACCGTTCACCTCCGTGCGTTCCACAATCCATTCCGCTGTCAGTCCGGAGAACTGCGTGTTCTTGGGAATGGCAAGAGATGTCGAAACAGATTTCCTGGTGTTGTAGTTCGCGATGTAATAAAAGCCGGTGACGACGCCGTTCTTCTTCCCGATGGACGAGTAAGCGTAGATCACGTCGCCGGGCGACACCGGGAAGTTATTGATCTTCACCTCCGGCTCTGGAATAAATTCCACCCAGGCGTAGTAGCTGGGTTTGCCGCCGGTCCAGTCCTGCTCCGTTCCATCCTGGATCAGGTCGTTACAGTCGCAATTGCCGTCGATGCCGACCCACTCCGACTCGAAGCCCGTGAACGACCTGAACTGGTTGCTCAGGCTTGGAACTACCCACAGTCCAACTACTTCGCGAAAGGGCGCTCCGGCGGCGGTCAGGGAAAATCCGCTCCAGTTCAGTGATTCGCTCGCGAGAGTGGTGCCGGAAGCCTCGGTCGGTGCGCCCTTTCGCTGGTTCGCGCGATGCACCACGTTCGCGTTGATCGAAAGCTGCGGCGTGATGCGGGTCGTCGAGACAGCCTTCACCCAGTTCGCATACGCTTTTGTGTCGCCAGGATCCGGGCGGCGCGGATACCCGTAATCCTCCAGCTGCGAATCGGCTGCAGATACCGGATCGAATCCTTCCGGCGCGCCATTGTAGACAGTGATGCCACTGACATGGGGCAGCGAGACGTTGCTGGAATAGCTTTGGCCTCTGGCGGCGAGAGCGCCGGCCATCAGCGCTGTCACCGCGAAGAACGAGATTGTGAGTTTCACGTTAGACCTCCCAAGATGCGTGATCTCTATGGGCCCAAAGGAGCGAGAACTATCGAGCGCCTGCACGGGGCAGCACGGGCCAATCAGAGGCAAATGTTTGCGGAGGCGAACGCCGGCAACGCGCGGTAAGACTAGAAGTACAGGAGCCACCAAACGGGTGTCAACGAAAGCAGTTCCGAAAACGCCGTCCCGTTTTGGTGCAGATGGATTTGCTGAAAATATAAGTCAGTATTGCTTCACGGACGGTGCGCCGCACTGGCAAATTTCTTCTCCGCGCCATGCGCCATTAACGTCCACTTAATCTTGTCCGTCGAAGACTCCTGCCGGAATTCAATTGTGTCGGGCGCGGTAAAAGCATTCACCACACGAAAATAAGTTGTCTTCTCTCCGTCCTTCACCTCCCAGGGAAATGTCCATACACTCCCCTGGATCTCGAGCTTGCCGGATCCGGCCACCCCGCCGTCCGTCGGTATCTGGTAGCTCGTGTAGCTCCCGGCAGCGGCGTCGTAGGTAAACACTAGCAGCACCTTTGAAGCGCCGTCGACATATTGGTTGCACGCAAAATAGCCGCCGCTCCTCCAGCAGTCATTCCGCAGTTGCCTGTGCTCGTCGCTGGCCTTGCTGTAAGGCGTAGCAAGGTGCTCGATGTGGATCGACCACGACCCGGCATAAGCGGCAATCTTCTCGATACCCTGTGCGCTCTCGACTCCCGGCGACTTGGGAAGCTCCTGTGCCACGCCTTGAGCCAGCCATGCCGCCATCATGCACAGCACCGCCAGTGCCCTTCCTAAAGAGCAGATCATGACTGAACCTCCTCGGGTGAAGAGCTACCAATGTACCCGCAATTTCGCGCCTCAAGCGAAATAAGCGCCGCCCGGCAGTGCGGCGTTGCCATCCGGCAACACACCTGATATTTTGCCCATCTGCTCACAGGAACGGGCTACGGTTCACTCATCTCTTTTGAAAGAGCAAAGGCGGTTTGAGAGTATGTCGCCGAAAACACAGCCTGAGGTAATGGTGAGAATCGCCACTCCGCTGGACATTCCCGCCTGCGGACAGATCTGCTACGACGCCTTCTCCACCTTCAACGCCGCCCACGGCTTTCCTTGCGACTTTCCAGTACCGGAGGCAGCCACCGGCGCGATCTCGATGATGTTTTCTACCCCCGGCTTCTACTGCGTGGTGGCGGAAAGGGATGGCCGGGTTGTGGGCAGCAATGTGCTCGATGAGCGTTCCGTGATCTACGGCGTTGGCCCCATCAGCATCGACCCGGGCGCACAGAACCTCGGGGTGGGCCGCAAGCTGATGCAGGCGGTGATGGATCGCGCGAACGAGCGAAGCGCCGCCGGCGTCCGGCTGGTACAGGCTGCCTTTCACAACCGCTCGTTCTCGCTCTACGCCTCGCTCGGCTTCGACGTTCGCGAGCCGCTCGCCTGCATGCAGGGGCGCACGAGCGAACGCAGCCTTACCGGATGCACTGTGCGGCCGGCCACCCCTGCTGATGCCGGCGCCTGCAATGCTCTCTCGCAGCGGCTTCACGGATTCGATCGCGGCGCCGAGCTGGCGCAGGCCATCGCGCAGGGCACTGCGCGCGTGGTCGAGCGCGGCGGCCGCATCACCGGATACACCACCGCACTCGCCTTCTTCGGTCATTCCACGGCGGAGACCAACGTTGACCTTCAGGCGCTCATCGCGTCGGCAGAATCCTTTGCAGGGGCGGGAATCCTCGTGCCTTCACGCAACAACGTTCTGTTGCGCTGGTGTCTCGCGAACGGCTTACGCGTCGTGCAGCTCATGACACTCATGAGCACGGGACTGTACAACGATCCGGCGGGTGCGTGGCTGCCGTCGATATCCTTTTGAAGCAGTCGCGTTCACGGCCCGCAGGCCGCTCGGTCAACGCACCAGCACGCCCGTCCGCGGGAAGCTGAACGCTCCCGCCCGGTCGTCGATCACGTTCACCTGGCAGGTGTACTGCCCCGGCTTCATGTCTTTCAGCGGTACATCGAACTGGAACGCGATCGTGTTGCGCGAGGGATCGGTCAGCTTCGTCGCTTCTACCAGAGGCGTCTCGAAGACCTTCGTTGAACCCGAAAGAAATTCAATCGACGTCAGCAGCCGCGGCGACTGCGTTTTGGCATCGGCCGATTTCATGTCCGGAGCATAGACCTCATACAGCAGATACAGGTGCCCGTCCTGCCGGAAGACATGCGCCACATTCGGCACCCATAGCTGGCCGTCTTGAATGAGTGGATTCGCCTGCTTGCTCTTCGGCGCAGGCTGCCTCTGACTCGCGAGCAATACGGAAGACAGCTTCATCGGCGCCTTCGCCAGGTCCGGCACCGTGATGTCCGTCTCAAACGAGCCCATGTGTCCGGTCTCGTTCTCGCGTATCACAAATTTCACGTGATACTTGCCCGGCGGCAGCGTGAAGCTCGTCGTGTACTGCACATTCTTCCGCGACACCTGCTGCTGCTGGTCAATCGCCAGCTTCACCGTCTGCCGCACCTCGCCCTCGGCGCGGCCGGCCATATCCTTCACCTCGCCGATGATGTCGATCGTCGCCTTGTCCCGGTCGCCGCCCTTCACAAACGGAATCTGCGAGCCCGGCACAATCAGCGACACCGGAATGTAGTAGCGATCGGGCGCCAACTCAAAGTAGTACGCCGCCATGTACACCGGCACATCGGTCGCCGGCAGATCGCTCTCCAGCTGCTCGGTCAGCTGGCGCTCGCGGTCCTCGTGGTTGGAGTGCTGGTAGTCTGCCGGTGCGTAATACCCGGGCCGGTACTCAAGCTTCACATCCGCCCGGTTCAACTTGATCTGCAACCGCCGGTAGCGCCCATCGCGTGCCGGATTGGTGGAACGGAAGCCGATCACGTAGTACTGCGCCGTGTCGTTCTCCATCGCCTGGAAGGCGGGCGCGAAGTCGTTCGAGTCGCCGTAGAACTTGCCCCCGGTGTCGGCCGCCAACGTGGACAGCACCTCCTGCGAATTGAAGTTCGCGTCCAGATTGTTCTGGAAGGCCTGCCCGTTGTACGCGCTAGCGCCGCGAATCGAGCCCGTCGACGCATCGCCCAGCGGCGAGATCGCCTGCAGCCCGCGCATGTCCACGCTGTAGATCGACATGTTCGCGCGCACCGCCGAATTCGTTGCCGACCGCAGTGACGCCTCGTTCTCGATGCCGTCGCGCTGGATGCCGCCGGAGAAGTAGAGCAGCGACTTCTTCTGGTTGATGTATTGGAGCGACTTCGAGATCTGCGCGATCGCATAAAGCTGGCGATCGGTGTTGATGTCGTTGTACTCGCTCTCGTCTGGCGTAAAGCTGCTTGCGTCCTCTACCTGGTTGGTCGTCGAGACCGCGCCCGGCTGGAAGCCCGCCTGCTGCGTGCTGTCATATCTCGAGACCGCCGCAAGCAGCGCCTGCTTGTTCGCGGTAAAGTCCTGGTCCACGTTGATCGATGCATCCAGCGATACAGCGGCCACCAGGTCCGCCGCCTGCATCTGCCGGTTGATGTAGTTCTTCGCTGCTTCGACCGAGCGCGTCAGGTCGTCCGGCTGCATCGACGTCAGGTCGAAGAACAACACCACCAGCCGATGATTGCGCAGCTCGTCGCCCGTCACCACGCCGGTGCTGTTGCCCTTGCCCAGCACCAGTTGCCCCGCCTTCCCGCTCACCGTCGCTTCGTTCAGCGGCTCAGCCTGGTCGATACTCTGAAAATCGAATGTGTCAATCTTCTGCGGCTTTCCGTTCTCAAGGATCGTGAAGTCCTTCGCAGTCAGCCCCTTCACGACAGCGCCCGTATGCTTGTCGCGCACCACAACGTTGGTCAGGACCAGGTCGCTCTGCACCTTCAACACATAGCCCGGGGTGTTCGGATTGCTGTTCGTAGCCGCAGGCTGCGGCTGGCCCTGTTGAGCCTGCAGCAATGGCGCATGCAGCAACGGAGACGTCAGGGCAAACAACGCGAGTGTCAGTAGAGTGCGCATTAGTAGCGGAACCTCGCCGTCAGCACAAAGGTGCGCATCGGCGCAGCCGATGTGATCTGCCCATAGGTGCTCGAGCCAAGACTCGTGTCCACTCCCGCATACTGCACCGTGTTCAGCAGATTGTCCGCGGTGCCTCGCAGCTCCAGGTTGCGCATCTCCCCCAGCCGGATCGTCTTCGATAGCGACGCGTCGAAGGTCAGCGTGCCCGGCCCCGGAATCGAGTAGCGCGACGCCGTCCCATATGTCTGGCCCGGCGCGAAGTCGCTGCTGAACGCATTCGTGTTGAACCAGTGATTCAGCGTGCCGCCGCCGGCCGTCAGCGATTCCCCCAGCACCCGGTTGGGCCGCAGCGAACCCGTGCTCCCGCGCGCCACGTCGGAACTGTTGGCAATGAAGCGCGGCGTCAGCGGCTCGCCCGTGGCGAAGGCAAACGTGCCCGAGAAGGATACATTTGCCAGCCCGTGCGAGAGCCAGTTGCCGCTGGTCAGAAAGTGCGCATCCGGTCCGAAGGGAAACTCGTACAAGAAGTCGCCCTTCAGGTTGTGGCGGATATCGAAAGACGAATTCGACTCCTCTGCCAGGATGTTCTGCCAGTTCTGCGCCACCACGGCCGTCGTCCCGCCATTGCCGCCAATCGCGCTCGCATTATCGATCGCATGCGAATAGGTGTATGTGGCACCCAGCGCAATACCGTTCTGCAGCCGCCTCCGCAGCCGCACCGTACCGGCGTTGTAGTTCGAAAATCCGATCGAGTCGGAGTAGTTGTAGTACACGCCGCTCAGCGACGAAGTTGCATTGCGTCCCGGCGCCGTCAACACATCCAGCCGAGTGCCCTTCGCGCCATTCCAGCCCACATTCAGCACGATGCCGCCAGGCAGTGTGCGCTGGACATCGACGTTCCACACCTGCACATACGGCAGATGGTAGTTCTTGTTCACCGAGTAGTTGCCCGCCGCTTGCGGCGTTCCAAAGCCGTTCCTCAGGCAGATGGGCCAATAGGAGGTGCACGCCGGAATGCC
>DASZGZ010000322.1:0-2601 GCA_035938355.1 Acidobacteriaceae bacterium | reverse complement strand
ATGCGCTTCAGGAACTCCGAGCCGGTCTGCTGTTCGAGTGGCAGCACGTTCTGTTGGGAGCCGGATGTGTCGAGCAGGATGCCGAGCGTGAGCGGCTGATCGACCTCGGCGACGAAGTTCTTGAGCTTCTGGGGCAGCTTGTCCTCGAAGACCTGGCAATCATCGCGGGTGAGGTGCGGAATCAGCAGGTTTTTCTTGTCGCGCACATCGAAGTAGAGCGAAACGAGGTTGACGTTCTGGCGGAAGGTAGCCACGGACTGCGACGTGTCGTCGTTGCCGTTGGGATCGCCCGGCAGGCCCTCAGGTGCGGCACCGGGCGAAGGAGCTTCCTGGGCATGGAGGCGCGCTGCCGGAAGCGCAAATGCGGCACAGAGGAGCAGAAGGGACAATATACGGCGCATGGTCGTCTCCTATTAGACGCCAGCCCGGCCCGTAGGGCGAGCGGATTAGCGAGTCGGCAAGGCATCGCACCGGCACGGGAGCGTCGGGCCCGGTCATCGCGCGGCGTCTCTCTCTGGTACGCTGACATTGGACTAGAGCGGATAAATATCAGAAATCCGCTCAACAGGCCGCGGGCGTCGCGTCACTGCGTCTAATCCCGAAACGCAGTCCTGCACAGGCGAAAGCCGGGATAAGGCATCTTCCCTGCAGGTAGACCGGCTGGCGGAAGTTCATGTGGCCTTTCTTGAGGGAAGGCTACGCCGAGATGACCTTCGCGGCTAACAGCATCAGGAAGAGTGCGTTAGCCCCGGAGAATGGTGTGGAGGAGCTTTGGGCGGAAAGCAGTGGGCGTGGAGTTTGGTAGCAGCGGTTCCCCTAGTGGGATTGGCAATAGGCGCTGCACAGCAGAGCGGCAGTGGTTCGCTGCCGGATGTGCCGAGCGCGCAGCAGGGCGCGTCTGGTTCGCAGACAAATAGCGGCTCACAGAGCGCTGGCGCCGCAGAGAGTGGCTCACAGCAGAGTGTGCCGGATGCTCCCAGCGCGGCGCCCAGCCAGGGTGCGGACAGCCTGCAAAACCTGACCCGCCAAGTAGCGCCGGGCAAAGCACCCACTTCGGATAATGACCAGGTGCAGGCTCCGCCGCCTCCACCGAGTAACGCACCGAATCCTGACGGTCCGCCGCAGCAGGAAGCGCCATATATTCCGAAGACCCCTGAAGAGGCGAAGCAGTTTCACCTCATCATGCAAACCACTCAGGTGATAGTGCCGACCACAGTTCTGGACAAAAACCACCATCAGGTAGCTGCGCTGACCTTCCGCGATTTTCGCGTGTATGAAAACGGACAGAGGCAGCACATCAACTATTTCAGCGTATCTCCGGCGCCGCTCTCAGTCGCTTTCGTGATCGATCAGAGCATGCCCAAGGACACGATGAAGAAGGTGAACGACAGCCTCTCGGCGATCCAGGGAGCCTTCACGCCGCAGGACGAGGCGGCAGTCTTCACTTACGGCAATGGCGTGACGGAGCAGACGACGTTTACGGCAACGCAGGGCGATCGCCTGCCCATGGTGCTGGAACGCTCGAAGAAGGAAGGCACTGAGATGGGTGGCCCACAGATGGGTGGCCCGATGGGCATGCCGGGACCATCCATCAACGGCAAGTCAGTGGATCCGAATGTGAATGGCACCTCCCGGCCGGGATTCGATCTCAATCTTCCGCACGAGGCGCACACTCTTTCTGACGCGATACTGGCTGCCGGGAAGGAACTCCAAAGCCGCCCCAAGGAGCGTCGCCGCATCATTTATGTCATCAGCGACGGCAAGGACGTGCGCTCAAAGGCCAATGTGCGCGAGGTGATCCGCTTTCTTCAGGGCAATAATGAATTCGTATACGGCACGATGGTGGGCGACGCCGCCACCTGGGGCATCGGCTACCTGGATCGCTTCCATATGCCACTGATCCCCGCCGAAAACGTGCTGCCGCGTTATGCCACTGCCACAGGCGGCATCCTGGAGGCTCAGTTCTCCGCAGAAGGCATGGAGAGAAGCTTCGCAACAATTGCGAAGGAAGCGCGCACGCAATACACGCTCGGCTTCTTGAGCCATCTACCGACGATCGATAACCGCTACCGGGTGCTGGACGTGCATGTGGAGCGCCCAAACCTGTACGTAAATGCTCCTCTGGGCTACTACCCGACGGCTGCGACGCGCTGATGACAGGCGGTATCGGTGCTGTCGCTGGCGGTGTGAGCGGCAGCACGGCGACAGTCGCGCTAAGTCTGGCGTCCGCGGCGATCTGGGGCACCAGCGACTTTGTGGGCGGCATCGCAGCGCGGCGACTGCCTTCGCCCGCTGTGGTGACATTGGCCCACTCCTTGAGCCTGGCGCTGCTGATCTCGCTGGCGCTGATCCACGGCTCAACGCGGCCCGATACGCAGTCCGCCGTTTATGGAGCGTTGGCCGGGGTGGCATGCGGCACAGGCGTGATGGTGCTCTACAAGGCGCTGGCGCTGGGCGGCATGGGGCTGACCGCGGCAGTGAGCGGCGTGCTGGCCGCGGTGATGCCGGTGATTTGGGCATTTGCGACGGAGGGGCTGCCGCGCGCACCGCAAATTGCGGGTATTGTGCTGGCCGGGGTGGCAATCTGGATGATTGCGCGTG
>DASZGZ010000321.1:0-3344 GCA_035938355.1 Acidobacteriaceae bacterium | reverse complement strand
TAACGGAGCACTCCGGAGAAAATGCGGCCGCCGCGCCGCTCCAGAAGGTGCTTGCCGAACTGGTGGATTTCACGACGTCGGTGCTGAAGTGCGACTCCTGCTTCGTTTACGTGCTGGAAAACGATGAGCTTGTGTTGCGTGCGTCGAAGAATCCTCATCCCGAAGCAGTCGATCGGCTCAAACTAAAGATGGGGCAGGGAATCACCGGCTGGGTGGCAGAACACGGGCGGCCAGTGGCGGTGAGCCAGAATGCGTCGCAGGATCCGCGCTTTCAACTCTTCAACGATTTGCCGGAAGATCGCTTTGAGGCTTTTCTGTCGGTTCCGCTGCTGAGCCGTGGCCGGATGGTGGGCGTAATCAACTTGCAGCATCGGGATCCGCACCGGTACAGCGATCGGCAGATTCGGTTAATCTCCGCGGTCGGCCTGCTGGTTGGCGCGGAAATCGAACTGGCACGCCTGGAAAGCGAAAACGTGGAGCTTTCGGCAAGGTTGGAGACGCGCAAAATCGTGGAGCGCGCGAAGGGGATTATGCAGCGCGATCTGAAGATCAGCGAAAACGAGGCCTACCTGACGCTGCAGCGCGAAAGCCGGCAGCGCCGAAAGTCCATGCGCGACGTGGCCGAAGCGATTCTGCTTAACGACGAAATCCGCAATCGGCCGGCGTAATACCCGGGGGGCCGTCGGAAGGCGGCTTAGGCGACCTTTTTCACCAGGGAGCGGGCGGCGAGCGAGAACATCAGCCGCGTCGCGCCGCTGAAGATCATGCTGATTCCCACCAGCGTTCCGATTGCCCACTCCGTGCTGGCGGGCCAGGTTCTCCAAATCATAAAGCCGAGAATGAGGGTGACGACACCATCCAGCGCGAGCCATCCCCGGGCCTGCCGCGAGCGGATCTGGAAGGCTAAAATCAACTCCAGCACGCCTTCGACAAACAGGTAGATCGCCAAAGCCAGAGTGAGCGTCGCCAGACCGGCGACCGGGTGCGCGAGCAGATACACTCCAATGCCGATATACAATGCGCCGAGCAGCACCTGCCAGATGACTCCGCCGATTGCGCGCAGATGCCAGCCGAACACCAGATGCGCCACGCCGGCGAAGAGGAGCAGCCAGGCGACGACGATGTTCACCGCGACTCCGGCGGCTATGGGCACACCGATGGCGAGAACTCCTGCGAGGATCATGAAAATACTTACCGCAACAGACCAACCGGTGAAGTGCTTTGCTTCCGCTGCTATTGTGGAAGTGGCCATGGGTTCCTCCACGGAAGAGATGTTGGGATGCGGGGAGACTACGCCTGTGGGCGAGGAGTGTCAATCAAAGGGGGGGCAGGAGATGGCATTGGTCATTGAGCATCGTCATTGAGCATATGCAGGATAGCGAATAGAATGAGGCGGTCGAGGAGATCCTGATGACCAGCTCACCGGTTTTGCAGCAGAACGCGAAAAACAACCCGCAGAACCGCGGGGCGGGGCCGCGCGGCGTATCGGTTCTAATGGGTGTGTTATGGATGGTAGGAGCCGCGGGGGTGTGGATTCTCCTGCTCGTGCTGTTGCATAACGTCATGGCGCGATTGTTTTAGGTACAAGCAATTGCATATAACTCGTCGAATCCCCATGCATCCTCGTTCACGTGGTCTAACGGCTAGCTTGGTTTTCTGCATCGCCGCGTCGCTGCTTGCAATGGCGTACGGGCAGTCCACGACACAATCCTCTACAAGCCAATCCTCCGCAACCCAGGCGGCTCCGCCGATGCGCGTCGAGAGTTTGCAGTCGCCCGCAGGCGCGAACAGCTCCGAGCCGCAGCTGACTGCGCAGGGCGATCGCGTGATTTTAAGCTGGCTCGAAGTGAGCGGAGATCGCGCCACGTTGAAATTTGTCGAGCGCACGGCTTCGGGCTGGTCCAATGCGCAGACCGTTGCTTCCGGGACTCACTTCTTTGTGAATTCGTTCGATGTTCCCTCGGTGCGCGCTCTGGCGGACGGCACTTTGGCGGCGCACTGGGAGGAGAAGCTCGGCGCCGACGAGGATTCGGATGCGTCGAAGGTGATGCTGTCGTGGTCCAAGGATCAAGGCAAAACGTGGTCGCGTCCCGTGAGCCCGCATCACGATGGCACCAATACGGAGCACGGATTCGCGTCGCTGTTTCAGGCGCCGGGAGCCGGGCTCGGCCTGGTGTGGATCGATGGGCGCGCGACCAATCCTGAAACCGAATCCGGGGACATGAGCTTGCGGGCGTCGGTCTACGATGCCGCGGGAAAGCAACTGCGCGAAACCGTGGTGGCGCCGCGCGTGTGCGAATGCTGTTCGACTTCGGCGGCCGAAACATCCGAGGGCGTGATTGCGGCGTTTCGAAATCGCAGCGCCACGGAAGTGCGCGACATTTACGTGACGCGGTTTGCCGAGGGGCGCTGGAGCGCGCCGGCTATCGTTCATGCAGACGGATGGATGATCAACGCGTGCCCGATTAATGGGCCGTCGGTGAGCGCGCGCGGGCGCGATGTCGCGGTCGCGTGGTATATGGCGAAAGGCGATCAGGGACGCGCGTTTGTGGCATTTTCGCATGACGCCGGCCGGACGTTTGGAGCGCCCGTGCGCGTCGATGACGCCGCCTCGCTCGGCAGGCTCGGCGTCCAAATGCTGGAGAACGGAAGCGCCGCGGTGATCTGGATCGAGAAGGGAAGCCAGGGCTCGCAGTTCCGAGTGCGGATGATTAATTCCGCAGGGACGCGTTCGGCACCAGTGACCGTTGCCAACACGGAAGGCAGTCGTTATCCGCGGATGATGGGTTTGCACGACGAGCTTCTATTTTCGTGGGTTGATACTGACAAGGGATCATCGCAGTTGCGCACGGCGCGAGCCCGCATTGCCCCGCAGGCCAGTGCGCAGGCTGCGCCTGCTGGCGCCGGCGTGCACTGATGCTGCGCCGCTGAATTGGCCAGAGGGCAGGCAGGGAAGTACATCGTCGGGCTAATCGTCCAGGGCATAGCGTCAGGTCTTGTTCCGAAATCCGGGATCAAAATTCTGCTGGATCGAAAAGGAGCGAACATGCGCACACTTTTGTCGGCTCTGATCAGCACGGTCATGCTGTTCGGTGTGTGGGGAATCGCACATGGTAGAGGCGCACAGGGGGGAGGGGCTGCTGCGCAGGCAGCCGCAGCGCCCAAGGACAAGGCAGCCTACTTCGCGACTGCAGATATTCACGGGATATGGAAGGACCTGGAGGCAAAGCAGGTCATCAACAAGCGCGTGCTGGAAGGCGGCGCCTATAGCATCAACATCCGAATCGTGAAGGAGGGCGACGCCCCGCTGGTGCATGCCAGTTCGGCGGACGTGTGGGTGATGA
>DASZGZ010000320.1:0-7064 GCA_035938355.1 Acidobacteriaceae bacterium | reverse complement strand
TGGTTTTCCTGGTTAGGAGGCAGGGCATGAAACTCGATTGCAAGCACGTGTGGCCCTATATCTCCGATTACATCGACGACACGGTGACGCCAGAGGAGCGCCGTGCGATCGAAGAACATCTGGAGCACTGCGAGATCTGCTCGGCGATTCTGGACTCGGTGCACAACATTCTGGTGCTGACAGCAGATGACCGCATCTTCCGGCTGCCGCTGGGCTACAGCGAGCGGCTACACGAGCGGATCGGCGAGGAACTGGCGAAGGCTGCGCCTGGCGGCGAAGGATTCGGCCCCGAGTAGCCTTTGGAGCGACGGTCCAGCCCCCGAACCCGCCTAGTGATGCGGATGGTGCATCATCGGGTGGGTGATCCACTCGGCCGCAAGACAGACGAAGGTGAGAATCGCGAGCGCGATCTGTGTGCGCTCTCCGCGCAGCTTGCCCGGCGGTAGGGGCGCGATACGCCACTGCGCAGCGGGACGCGCGCGCAGCCTCCGCACATGCCAGATCACGAAGAGGTTGAGCGCTGCGCCAAAAGCAGCGATGAGCATCATCGGAATACGGATCCAGTCAGCATGCCACCCGTGCGGTGCTGCATCCGAGCCGGCCGCAGCCGCCAGCGCGCCCAGCCCAATCGCTACCCGCACAGCGCTGAAAGCGATAACGGCGGGGCAGAGCGTTTGCAGGAAGGCAAAGAGCAACGCGGAGATTCCCAGATAGCGCGAATCGGCTATCCGTTCGGATAGGGTAGGCGGCTCGGCGTTTTGCATCCCTATGTCGGGAGGGCCGTCGCTTGCGGGATCAGTGGCCTTCATCGTAGTCATAGTCATTCTCCGCCCAGTAATCGCGTGGCGGTTTGTCGCTGAAGCTGATGCTCCCGATCTGCTTCAAATGCTTGATGCCGTACTTCAGCGGTGTTACCAGCCGCAGCGGCGCGCCGTGATAGCGAGAGAGCGGCTGCCCATTCATTTCGTAACAGAGCAGGGTCTGCGGGTGCATTGCGTCATCGATGTGCAGGCCCACGTAGTACTGGCGGTCCGGCGTCTCCATACCGACATAGCGTGGCAGGCGGCCGTGCGCGCCGCGGGCCGGTGGATAGGCGTGCATGAAGTCGCTGAGGCGGGCGCCGCCCCAGTGCACGACTTCGCTCCAGCCTTCGATGCACTTCAATTGCGTCACCATCTGGACATGCGGCAAAGCCTGGATCGCATCCATGGTCAGCAGCAGGCCGGGCTCGGGGCCTTTGGGCAGACCGTTCTCGCGGTCCAGATTGCCATCGCCTTCGACGTAGGTGTCGAGGCTGGCATCCTGCGCCATGATGGCAGCGTCATCCGCGTACTTCCATACATTCACGTCCGGGACGTAATGCGGCGAGCTCTGCGGACTGGCCAGACCCTTCACCTGTAGACGCCAGCGATCGAGGCGCAACGCCGGGTCGAGCCCAATGACGCCGTTGATCCGCACATCGGCTACTGCGTGCGAGAGAGGAAAGGTGGGGGCCAGCGCGCGATCGCCAAAGACCGCGTGCGAGAGGGCTCCATTGAAGTTAAGTGTGCGGCGCAGCACCGGGGGAAGGCCGCCGAGTTCGGGAGTCTTCAGCGCCCAGTGGAGAGCGCCGTAGACGCCCACCGCCCCAACGGCGCCCACGATGAAGCTGCGGCGGGTGCGTCGTTTCGCCTGCTCGCGAACAGCCTCTTCCGGATCCTGCTGCGATGGGTCCGTGCCAAACAGAGATTGAGGCTCGTCGCTCATCGCGGTTCCTCCTGGCTGACTGCGCCAACACCACGGACCAGCTCAAAGCCGCTGACCATGCCGCGGAAGTTGTTCCAGCCCGCGAGGGCAACCTGGGCGATGTGGATGACGAAGAAGACGACATAGCCCATGGTCAGCCAAAAGTGGAGGAAGCGCGCGAATTCGTAGCCGCCCAGCAAGGTTGTGAGCCAGTGGAGTTGCGTCGGCTTATAGATAGCCAGGCCCGTCAGGATGGAGCCTGCGCCAGCAAGAATGATGAGTGTGTAGATGATCTGCTGCGCCGCATTGTATTTGCCCTGCGAGGGAAGCCCGCGTCGCAGATGCAGGTCGTGCAGCAGAACATGCCAGGCATCGCGCAATGCGTGACGGCCCGGCACGAGCTCCCGCCAGGCGCCGGAGATGAAGGTATAGAGCACGTAGAGCAGGCCGTTTATGCCGAACAGCCACATCAGAAAGAAATGCCAGCTGAGGCCCTTGGCGAGCGAGAACGTAAGACCGAGCTTGTCGAAGAACGCCTCCGGAAAGAAGCGGAACAGCGTCCAGTGGCCGATACCGATGCGATAGACCTCATGCGGGTGCAAGTTCGCGGCATCGGAGTCCGCCCAATAGATCATCATCCCGCTCCAGATCATGAGGGCGAGCAGAGGAAAGTTGATCCAGTGCATCCAGCGCGTGGCCAACGGGTGTTTTTCACGCAGCGTAAGCAGCGGGGCGGATGCAGCAATCTCCCGCTCGCCGTGCGACTGGCCAGCCGGGCGTTGCGGCGGGGCTGGATCCTCGACCGATTCCTGTTGAGGGAGTTTGGATTGCCCGGCAGAGGCGTAGTCAGCCATCAAAGCACCTGTCTGTGCGACGCGCCAATCGGCGTCAGGTTACAGAGCCAGGATCACCTTCCGCGAGGATCGCGTGAGCTCAATGCATGCGTCGGCGGTCGTCCGGATCGACGTAGCGGCCTTCCTTGTCAAAGTGGACCTCGCGGCCCTGCTTGCCCATGTAGACCTGGAACTTGCGCGCGGCGCGGGCACGTTTCCAGCGGTAGTAGCTGTTGCGCACGCCGTAGAAGCCCTCGCTGGCAGCGTACGTGTAGCCGCGGCGCGGCGCGATCTTGGCGTATAGATAGCCACCCAGGCCGCCGCCAAGGTACGCAACGTATTCGACCGGATTGCCGCCGCCGAGCAGCATGACCACGGCGATGAGCATGAAGATGATGGCAAGATATTTGGCCTTGATGCCGAACGGCAGGGGGAACATGAAGAACTGCTGATCAGCGAAGAGCACCGCGAAGCAGGTCAGCAGGCCGAAGAGCGCCACATCTGTGCCGGGGATTGTGAGGTTTGGCGCCATGCCAAGTATGCCGGTGAAGGAGAGAGCCGTGGCCAGAATGCCGCCAGTAAGCGTAGAGACGAGGTAGGTTTCCAGCAGCCATCTGCTGCCCTTCACGTCCTCCAGATAGAAGCCCATAAACCACAGCGACAGCATGGTGAAGATGATGCTGAGCAGCGACATATCAGGAACAAAGCCGAAGGTGAGCGGCTGCCAGATGAAGAACCGGTGCACCACCGCTGCAGGCGTAAGGGCGAGCAGGGCCGGGATCAGCGCGAGCGGATGCATGAAACGCGCCAGCAACCAGGCGGTATAGACCCCAAGGTTGATGAAGATCAGGTTCCTCGTCATACCCGCGAAGGGCGGGAAGGACAGCGTCAACGGTCGAGAACCGGGCATATTTTCTATTAGAACGGATTTCGGGTGAATCTCACCAGCCGGAGGGCTTTTCTTCACAGAAAAGCACCCGGTTTTCCTTCCGCTTAGCGCTGCGGCAATGGCGCAACCGCCGGACTGCACTGGCCGGCAGCGTTGCAGGCGCGTACGCCGAAGATGACGTTGTCCTTGGAGACGGGCAGGGTGACGGAATCGGATCCCGCCGCGCTTCCTGTAGCGGCGGATGTCACCGTCTGGTGATACTGCCAATCCGGCGCTGAGGTCTCTCGCCAGACAATATCGAAGTGGTCTGACGCCGGCATGCCGGAACCCGGCTTCCAGTGGAGGGTGCTGTCGTTGTCGAGGTTCGTGGTCACGATGCGCACCTCTTCCGGTGCAGCCGGGGCGGAGGCGAGCGTCGCCAGCGTGGCGGCGTTCAGCCGTGCCACGTTCGCTACGTAATTGAAATCGACGTACTTGAGCAGGTCGCCATATTGTTTCCCGTTCTCTATGCGGACGTCCTGGTGCTGGTGATCGAAATTCTCGCGCCACTCGGTGAAGCGAACGGCGGCGAAGCCCTGCTGATTGAAGGAGAGATGGTCGCCGCCGCGGAGGTAGCGGTCGAGGCGGAACTCGAGCACCGGACGGAAGGTGCCTGCATGAAAATAGGTGCGGCCCACACTGGTAATGGCGCGGGCCAGCTCGCGCGAGGGGCCATCGCTTTCGAGGCCAAGGCTGAGAGTGCGTTTGATCTCATCCGGTGTTGCAGTGGCGGGAATGCCCTGAGAAAAGATCCGGAGGCGGGTCTTGTCCTGCAATGTGTCGCCTGGCGTGGTATCGCCGCCGACGATGTCGTTGTTGAGGACGCCTGCAAGCTGCCAGCCCTCGTCCTTTGCCAGCTTCGCCAGATGACGGCTGCCGTTCAGCCCCTGCTCCTCCCCGGCGACGGCGACGAAGACGATGGTGGCTGGCCAGTGGTGCCGGCTCAAAATGCGCGCACATTCGATGCTCACCGCGGTGCCACTTGCATCGTCATTCGCACCGGGGGCAATGCCGTGCGAGTCCATCACATCTGTACGGCGGGAATCATAATGGCCAGTGACCAGATACATGCGGCTGGCCTGGGCAGGGTCGCTGCCACGCAAAATAGCGTAGACATTTGTAATCGTCGTAGGCACTTGAATGCGGCTCCGGGGCCTCGTGTCTGCCGGCTCGGTGAAGGTGTCGGTATTCACCTCGAGGCAGCCATGACATGCCTCGGAGATGGCCGTGAATTGCTGCTCAATCCACTTTGCCGCAGCGGTGACGCCCGTGTTGGGCGGCAGGTCCGTATCCATGCTGGAGAGCGTGCTGCGCGTACGGAAGTCGACCAGCGTGCTGACAGTCTGGCGAATGTGATCTGCGGAGACGTTGGAAAGCGCATGCAGAACGTCGGGGTCGGCAGGCGCTGCGGCGATGGGCCTCGCGGCCTCCGAAGACTTTACGTCCCGGGCCGAAGCGGAAGGCGGGATCAGCCATCCCAAAGTTGCCCCGCAGATGAGGGCTACCGCGGTGCGTCCCGAGGCTGCGCCGGTTCGTCTAAGGGCTGTCCCGATTTGACGCCGTGCCCTGGCGCCACAAAAGCAATGCAATCCCAGTGTTCGGTTCACACGCGCATGGTCTCATACCCGACATTTCGAAACATCCGGGCACCTTGACGACCCGGGGACTTGCCTCTAAAACTAGCCGTAAGGCGGATGATTTAGAGGAGCCGCCTAAAGGTATCGGTTCGTTCCGGGCAACTGCGATCAGATGACGCATTGCCTGCAACCTACCGGGACAGATTTAGGAAATTCGGCGGAGTTGGCAGCCTCGGCGCCGCTGCCGCCATCATCACTCGATAAGTGATCGTCTAGGAGCATTTTTGCTAGAGGCGTAAACGGATCAGTGACAGTCCTTGTGGCCTTTCCGCAAAGAGGCCACGCAGAGTATGACCCCGCGGTTCGCGGTATTAGCAAAATTGCTCCAGCCTGGAGGGCAGGAAATGCCAGCATGTCCGGAATGTGAAAGCGCACTCGACATCGACGCCGATGATGTGGAAGAAGGCGATGTGGTCTCGTGCGAAGAGTGCGGGACCGAATTCGAAGTCGTAGCCACCGAACCACTGCAACTCTCGCAAGTGGAAGACGACGGTTATGATGATGAAGACGAAGACGTCAGAGATGACGAAGAGGAGTAAGGATGCCTGATTGCCGCCGTGGCCGCCGCATTGCTCGATGTATCGGCGCGCCGCTTGTACTCAGCGGGTTGCTTGCCGGGCCCTGCATGTTTGTTGCTCTCCCTACCACTGCTGTTGCACAGACAACGCAGGAGCGCGTGGTGCAGGGAAAAGTGGAGCTTGGGAGCGGTGGCATGGCGAAAGGCGCCATTGTCTATATCAAGAACGCCAAGACGCTCGAAGTGCGCACCTACATCAGCACCGCTGACGGCAGCTTCCGCTTCGGACAGCTCAAGCCGGATGCGAATTACACCGTCTGGGCGGAGTACCAGGGGAAGAAGTCCAAGGAGAAGTCGATCAGCTCCTTCGACACGAAAAAGCTCTTCAACATTCAGCTGAAGATCGACGCCTGAAACCTCGCCAGTTCTACGAAAGTTATTGCAAAGCAAAAAAACCGCCTCAATGAGGCGGCCTTTCGCTTTGCTTGTTGCAGTTTACTCGCCGCGCTTCCAGTTCATCAGATCGCCCAGCGTCGTGGTGGAGCCGGACGCAGCAGGTGCCTTGTAAGCTTCCACATCGGCACGGCTGCCCTCTTCGCCTACTGCACGCAGGCTGAGGCCGACCTTCTTCTCCTCCGGGTTCATCTTGATGATCTTGAAGTCGTACTCATGTCCGGCTTCGAGCTTCACCGGCTGACCGAGAGCATCGGCCGCCTCGGAGACATGGCAGAGGCCTTCGATGCCTTCGGCGATCTCGACGAAGGAGCCGAACTGCGCCGAGCGCAGCACCTTGCCCTTCACCACGTCGCCGACGCGATGCTGATCGAAGAATGTCTCCCAGACATCGGGCTGGAGCTGCTTGATGCCGAGCGACAGACGGCGATTCTCCGCCTCCACGCCAAGCACCACGGCACGCACCTTTTCGCCCTTCTTCAGCACTTCGGAGGGATGCTTCACGCGCTTGGTCCAGCTCAGGTTCGATACGTGGACCAGACCGTCGATGCCGTCCTCGATCTCGATGAAGGCGCCAAAGTCCGTCAGGTTCCGTACGCGACCCTCGACCACGGCACCGGCCGGGTAGCGCTCCGAGAGATGCTCCCACGGATTCTCAAGCAGCTGCTTCATACCCAGCGAGATGCGCCGGTCATTCGGGTTGACGGAGAGAACGACCGTCTCGACCTCGTCGCCGGGCTTGACCATCTTCGACGGATGCTTCATCCGCTTGGACCAGGTCATCTCGGAGACGTGAACCAGACCCTCAATGCCCTGCTCCAGTTCTACGAAGGCACCGTAGTCCGTGACGCTGAGGATGCGGCCGCGTACACGGGCGCCGATGGGGTAGCGCTCCACCGCGTCCAGCCAGGGATCCGGTGTCAGTTGCTTGAAGCCGAGCGAGACGCGCTGCTTGTCCTTGTCGAACTTCA
>DASZGZ010000319.1:0-17236 GCA_035938355.1 Acidobacteriaceae bacterium | reverse complement strand
TGGGTGGCTACCTGCAGCCACATCAGTCGTATCAGGATGAGCATCGCCCAGCCGGCAAAGATCAGCGCCACAAAAAAGAAACGCAGCCGCTGCGGTGCCGCAACGACTGCGCGAGTGGTCTGCTGGCTAGGTACGAATGAGAAGCCCTTCAAGTGGAACTGGCTCCCTCTGCCAGATTGGTAACAGCTACTGTTGCATCCGGACCTGCGCCATTACCGGCGCGCCCGGCCCCAAGTCCGTATCGAGTCCGCTCTCCGGACGAACCACCTGCCCGGGACGCGGAGAATCCATGCCAAGCCGCCGCGCTTCCCGGTCCAGCCGGTTCAAATCGCAGAGCTGTGCCTCATTCAAGCCGAGCTGACGATTCTGTTCCTGAAGTTGCAGGAGCTGCTGCTTCTCCGCCTCCACGCGATAGCCGATCTCGATCGAGGAGAGGTGCTGCCAGCCATACAGCATCACCATCGCAAACAGCATGGTCATGGCAATCGCGAACCGGCGCATCTCCTTCAGGCGCACCGGATCCGCCGCCTTCACCAGCCGGGAGTTGTCCAAATGCTTGACGAAGAACACCTCGGGCGTGGGACCGCGCCGCGCGCGCTGCTGCGCCTGCAACAACGACTGATTGCGCTCGACGATCTCGTCTAGATTGCCCGACCCGCTCCGCCCACCGCGGGGGTTGTCGAACCATGTCTGCGCTGCCATCGCCTGTGTCGCCATAGTGTTCCTTCCGTCTGGTGCATACAGCGTTGGCATGCACCAATAATAGTGCATGCTGGGGGAATCAAACTAGTACATCCCGTGGAACCAATCTAGTTACTGCCTACGTTGGTTCTCCCACGTCAACCTCGTCTGTTGCGCCCTCCTCGCAACCGGGTCGGGGTCGCTGATTTGGAGGGGATTGGTACTGCTGTGTCGTCTTACTTTCGCCATTTGCTACGGTGGGACGACCCTGACCCGATCTCCTTAAACTTATGATTCTGCGTGGCTCCCGCGCCCTCGGCTGCGGGGTCCATGCGTTCCGCTGCCCGCAGCTTCGCGCTGCGCGACCGCGGATTGCGATCCGTCTCCTCTTCCTCGGCGGTGATGGGCTTGCGGGAATCAAGGTGGTACATACCTACCTTGGCTCCTTCTCGCATGGCGTCCTTCACCAGCCGATCCTCGAGCGAGTGGAAGCTGATCACTACCAGGCGTCCTCCGGGCTTCAACAACCCCGGTGCGGCCTCGAGCAGTGCCTTCAACTCCCCCAGCTCATCATTCACTCGAATTCGGAGTGCCTGGAAGGTTCTGGTCGCCGGATGCAATCGCTCCTGTTTCATCGCCGGGGCGGCAGCCGATACGATCCGGGCAAGTTGTCCCGTCGTCGTAATCGGCCGCGCCCTGACAATGGCTCTGGCGATTCTCCGCGACCTCCTTTCCTCTCCGAATTCGTAAATCAGGTCAGCAAGTTCTTTTTCTCCGGCCTGATTTACCACTTGTTCGGCGGTGATCCCCCGGCGCGTGTCCTGCCGCATATCCAGGGGACCATCCGCCTGAAAACTGAATCCTCTGTGCGCTTCATCTAGCTGCAGCGAGCTCACTCCGACATCTGCCAGCAGCCCATCCAGGCTCTCCGGCTCGATCAGCTTTTTCGCCATCGAGAAGGGCTCGTTGTGGAGCACCACCTCCGGCATTTCGGGACCGAGCTCCTCGCGGAGCGCATTCAACCGGCGTGTGGCAATCGCTATCGCTTCCGGATCACGGTCGAAGCCGATGAGCCGGCCGCTTCCGCCCAGCCTTCGCGCAATCTCCAGCGAATGACCGGCCATTCCTAGCGTTGCGTCTGCGTATCTCCCGCCCGCGCGCACATTTAAGGTACGGATCGCTTGTTGTAAAAGAACCGGCACATGTCGTCTTTCATCCGTCATGTGCACCCCCTTGGGGGTTGAAACCCTTCAAGCCTTTGCTACAGCCCCAACGCCGCCAGCGCTGCCTCGTCTTCCGCGGTGATCGGCTCGGCATCGAGCTTGGCGCGGAACAGATCGTGGTTCGCCACTTCCAGGTAGTTCAGCTTGCCGAAGACCACCACATCGCCGACCGTCTTCGCCGATTCACGCAGGACCTGGGGAATCAAAACGCGTCCCTGCGCATCCATCTCAGCGACCTGGCCGTAGTAGCTTGTGCGATCCAGCCACTTCTTTTTTGCCGGCACGGTCGGCATCGCCAAAACCTTCTCTTCTTGCTTCTGCCACTCCGGCATCGGCCATACCTGCGCCCGTTCGCCGTCGAGGCTGGTGATGAAGAACTGCGACCCGTAGCGCTCGTCGACCTCGCGCTTGTAGTCGGCAGGGATCTTCAGCCGCCCTTTTTCGTCCACGCGGGTTGGGTGATTGCCACGAAACATTGGTCCAGACCCGTCTTGGAGGTGTTACGCTGCTTGCGTTGAGGCGATTTCGAGTGACTCTCACTACTTTTGACCACTCTTGACCACTTCCATCCACATCCTAGCCCAGCTTTCCCGCCCGTCAAATGGGAAAAGCGAAAACGCATTCAGGCAACCTTGTCGCCAGGGCGAAACCACCACAGGATGTGGAGTTACCTTTTACTCTATCTAGTTGTTGTGTTTAGTCCCTTGATTCCTGGGCCTTGGAGGCCCTTGTCAGAACAGAAAAATCGCGATATACGCTTTTTCTTCGCCATTACGGCGGTCACGAAAGTCCCCTGAGTGGGGGATTCCCTGTTGAAAAGTAGGCACAAATTGAGCCTGCTCTGAGGAAAACTTCTCGCGGTCTCTAAAAAAAGATTAGTGATCTCGCTGGTGCGTCCGGAGCCGCAGGCGCTGCACCCAGACCAGGTAGACCAGCACCAAAATATTGAGCAGGGTGAAACCGACCTTCAGCCATGTGAAGTGCTTGGCGATCTCGAAGATCTCCCAGGGCAGGAACGATGCAGTCAGCCCGATGGTTAGCCACTCTGCCCATGTCTTCTCGAGCACCAGGCCAATTCCTTCGGCGAAGTCGAGGCCGGCCTTGAGGAAGATGCCGGCGCTGATGAGGCGCATGCTGTGGGGCGTCAACAACTGGACTTTTTCGAGCAGAAGGTTGACGAACCTGCTCTCCGTATCGAGACGCAGCGCCATGGCAGCGCGCAGCAGCAGGTCTGCGACATCGCGGTGCAGCAGCCGGACCACACCCAAACCAAGCAGGACAAACAGCGTGCCTTCCAGGATCTTGAATGTTCCGATGGTGATCAGCCAGCGATCGTGAGTGCGCCGCATATCTGATCTTTGGGTCTGTGGTGTCGCCATTCGCTCCTATGTATTTTGTATTAGACCATCTGATGCGCCCGGCTCGTGCATCGGGATTTCCCTAACCTGTTAGACGGCCCGCTCACGAGTCCGCGCCACGATCGGTGGGAGGGCGACCCTCCGACTGCGTTGACGCGACAACAATCTTTACTTCGACGTACGGCGCCGTCCGAAGATATTTTGGATCGGAAACCCGCTGACAGCCACTCCCTGCGAAATTCTTCGCCGGAGCAAATCCATTCGACGGTATGGCTCGTTCCATCCATGAACACGCCAGCGGGATGGGATTTCACGTAGTCGACGCCGTCCTGTTGCCCAACTAAGGTTCACGGACGCTCGCGATTTCTGCTTGAGCGCCAGCAAATTTGGAGGAGGGCCGCGCTTAACCTGCCTTCCTCATTTTTTTGCCTCCTTCCTTCCGCCGCGCGCCCTGCTTGCGCTCGGGCAATGATCCGGCATCTACACTCTGACTATGCCCACCGCTCCGATGACTACCGACCGAGGAGGTGGCACCGAGCAGCAGCTGCGGAAGCAGCGGCGCTCATTCACAACCGAACAATGGATTCCCTTCCCGGTAGATCGCGTCTTCGCGTTCTTCGCCGATCCGCGGAATCTGCCGCGGCTGATGCCGGTCTGGCAGGATGCTCGCATCGACAGCCTGGAGCTGCAACCGCCGGAGAACGGAGCCACGCACGCTGCCGGCCGGGGTTCGCGCATCCTGCTAAGCTTCCGCCCCGTGCCTCTTTCGCCGATCCGCCTGCGCTGGCTGGCGCTGATTGACGAATACGTGATCGACCACCACTTCTGCGATATGCAGGTCACAGGACCGTTCGGCTACTGGCGGCACTGCCACCTGATGAGCGCGGAGACACATGGCAATACGGCCGGCACCCGCATAACCGATGTAGTGGATTACGAATGGCCCAGAGGACCGGTTCGCTCCCTCATCGGCCTGCTCGGCGGGCGATTGCAGATTCGCCGGATCTTTCACTATCGTCAGCGGCAATGTCTACGGTTGCTGCGTAAAGAGACGATCGCTCCCTTCTGACGCGACCCAGTGTCAACCAGCTGGCCCGACCGGGTGTTATGCTCCGCGTACTCTCCGGCTAGTCTCCTGCTCGACCCCAATTGAGGTCGGCCCATCGTCCCAGGTACAGCGTCATCCGTGGAAGAGGTGCACTTGGCGGTTCTTCGATCACCGCTCGTTCCCGCGCAGGATGAGGAGGCCGTTGGCCGAGCAGCGTTGCGCAAAGCCAGCCTGCGGCTGCTGCCGCTGATTGCGATTGGCTACGGCATCGCATACATGGATCGCCTCAATATCAGCTTCGCCGCGCTGCAGATGAACCGCGACCTGCACTTCAGTGCGTCGGTGTATGGCTTCGGAGCGGGACTGTTCTTCCTCAGCTACTCGGCCTGCGAGGTGCCGTCCAATCTGCTGCTGGTGCGCTTCGGTGCGCGGCGCTGGCTCGCACGGATCATGTTCACCTGGGGCTTGCTGTCCATCGGCACGCTGTTCGTAAAGACGCCGATGGAGTTTTATGCAATGCGATTCGCTCTCGGCGTCGCGGAAGCCGGCTTTTTCCCGGGCATCATCTACTACCTGTCGCGATGGTTTCCCGCACGCCAGCGCTCGCGCGCAATCAGCCGCTTCTATATCGCTCTCCCGCTCAGCTCGGTCATCATGGGTTCAGTGGCCGGGGCCCTGCTGCATCTGCAGGGACGCTGGGGCCTGGCAGGGTGGCAATGGCTCTTTCTTATTGAGGGGCTGCCCGCCATCGTTCTCAGCATTGTCTTTCTGCTGTGCCTGCCGGACGGACCGGACACGGCAGCCTGGCTGAACGACGAAGAGCGCCGCTGGCTGCTCGCAGCACTTCGCAGCGACGATGCCGCCGCCGGTGGCGTTCACACAGGCAGCGAAGTCGGTTATGCGTTGCGCCAGGCTCGCGTATGGGTGCTCGGTATCTTCCTGCTATGCGTCTACATCGGAAACTACAGCTATGCTTTTGTCGCGCCCACCGTCATTCAACGGGTGACCGGCTTCGGTGCAACGCAGGTAGGATTCGTGGTCGCCGTTCTCGGAATTCTGGGCGCAGTGTCCATGCTGCTGAATGGCCTGCATTCGGACAGAACCGGCGAACGATACCTGCACGTCATCGTTCCCTGTCTGGTGACGACAACGGGATTTGTCGTCGCCGGTATCTCCACCACACCCATCGGGCTGCTCTTCGGCTTCGGTTGCATCATGATCGGGTTCAATGGCTTGAATGCCGCGGTGTGGACGATTCCGTGCACCTTCCTCGCCGGTAAATCCGCCGCTGCGGGAATTGCGACGGTAAACATGATTGCGATGATCGGCGGTTTCCTCGGTCCCTACTGGATGGGGCTCGCTGCCGATCTGACGGGCAGCTATCAACGCGGATTGCTGGCCTGCGCCGTTCCGAGCGCCATAGGCGCCTCCATCATGCTGGTGGTTCGCCACCACGTCAAGCGGAACGCTCTGCCGTGACGGCAGGCAGATGATGCTCAGAAAGGCTTGCCGCGGAATAAGAAGATGAGTTCAATGACCAAAATGATGACCACGGCCAGTTCCAGAAAGAATGCGCGGCTCTGGTTGAACTGGTCGACCATGAAGCGATAGAGATCGCCGGCGGTATTCAGCTTCTGCGTCACGAGATTCTTGTAGTCCGGAACTCCCACCTTTGCGGCTGCAAGTCGATAGAATCGCGCGGCGAACATATCGCTAAGGAATTTGATCGCGTTGTCCGCGTGCTCGGTGAGTTCCATCACTTCAAGCAGCACACTATAGAGTGCGTTGGCCGAGCGCGCCATGCGCCAGCGGCGAAACAGAACACTCCCCTGTTCAAGCGAGTTGTATACGCCCTCCAGCTCACGCGTCAGCAGCTCGTCGTAATGCCGGAACTCGAGCAGCTGTGAATTCGCATACTCCAGCAGTTGGATCGCCATCTCCGCGCCGGCAGCCGTGTCATAGAGAAACGCCGCGTTCCATCCAATGACCGCCAGGTCATTGGGATAGAAAGAAATGCGCGACTGCAGCACCTCGTTCGACTCACTCTCCGCCAGCCGGGTTCGCTCGCCGCGCACGATCTGCGCCACCAGCGGTCCTTGCTGCTCCAGCAGCTCCTTCGCGGTAGCCAGTGCGGTGATCTCACGCACGTGAAAGACGAAATAATCCTCACTCAGCCACTCGTCGTATGGCTTGACGAGTGCCGGTGCAGCCCGCTCCAGCCGCTGCTTTGCAACCCGCGCTGCAAGCGCGGAGAAATCTATATCCCATACCCAGCGGCTGGCCAGCCGCACCAGCGTCTCCCAGTCACCGGTAAACGGAAGCTGAAAGACCACGCTGAGCACACCGTAGTCGTAATACTTGATCTCACCGTGCAGCCGCTCGCCACTCTCCAGTACCAGCGGATCGATCGGCTCCACAACCGGCGGACGTTCGTAGCGGATGTAGCCTGGCGCGGGATGCTTCATGCTGGGCTGAGAGATGGTGCGAGCGCTGATGATTTCGCCGAGACGCGCCAGCTTGATCTCTTCGCAGACATCAAACTGGATCAGCACGAAGATTGTCCCGGTCAGAGCGGGCGCCGCCACACGCGTGTCAGGGAACTCCACCGGCTCCGCAATCACCGACACCGCAGCTGGTGTGACATCGGGCATGCTATGCACATCCTATGCGTCGCGGGCGAAGGATTGCGCGTCCGCAAAGTCCCTTGGTGGAGAGATCAGCGCACCACAAGACGCCGCTTCGGCAACGATTTGAGCAGGGGTTCCAGCTTCTCAAACGCCGCCTCCACGCTGATGCCGTGCTTCGCCCGCAGAGCTTCGACCTTGCCATGCTCGATGAAGCGGTCAGGCCAGCCAATGCGCACTACCGGCGTATGAAAGCCCATCTCGCTCAGCGCTTCGAGTACTGCCGAACCGAAGCCCCCCATCAGCACGTGATCTTCAAAGGTGACGAAGGCATGCATCTTGCGCGCATAGTGCGCAAGCATCTCGCGGTCCAGCGGCTTCACGAAGCGTGGATTGATGACCGCCGTCGATCGCCCGTCGGCTTCCAGCGCATCCGCCAGCTCTGTCGCCATGGGCAGCAGGGCACCAAGACCGAGCACAGCGATCTCGTCGCCATCGCGAATGACTTCGGCCTTGCCGACAGGCAACGCCACCGGCTGCGACTTCACCTGCACTCCTGGACCAGTACCGCGCGGATAGCGGATGGCGCTCGGACCGTTATGTTCGAGAGCCGTCTGCATCATGTCGGCCAGTTCGTCCTCGTCCTTCGGCACCATGTGGATGACGTTGGGGATCCCGCGCAGATAACTGATGTCGAAGAGTCCATGGTGCGTCGCACCGTCGTCTCCCGAAAGGCCGCCGCGGTCCATGCAGAAGACAACCGGGAGATTCTGCAGGCAGACGTCATGCACGATGGGGTCGAAGGCCCGCTGCAGGAAGGTGGAATAGATGGCGCAGAATGGGCGGTAGCCCTTGGTCGCCATGCCGGCGGCGAAGATGACCGCATGCTCCTCGGCAATTCCGACGTCGAAGTAGCGCGTGGGATGATGCGGCCGGTAGAGGTCGAGCGCGGTGCCGTTCGGCATGGCAGCCGTGATGGCAACGACCTTGTCATCATTGTTGGCCAGGGTGACCAGCGTCTCGGCAAACACCTCCGAGTAGGTGCGCTGTCCAACCGGCTTGGTATCGCCGGTCTTCGGATCGTACGGGCCGAGTCCGTGGAACTTCTTTACCTTCTCAAGCGCCGGTTGGAAGCCACGGCCCTTCTGCGTGAGGATGTGCAGCAATACCGGCATCTCCTGACGCTTGAGAAACTTGAAGGTGCCGATGAGCAGTTCGATGTTGTGGCCGTCGAGCGGCCCGTAGTAGTTGAGGCCGAACTCCTCGAAGAGCATCGAAGGCCACAGCAGGCCCTTGGCTGCTTCCTCGGCCTTGCGTACAACTTTAGTGGCAGTCTCCCCGCCGAAGCGCTGAATCAAACGGCCGGCGCGCGCGTGCAGGTGGGTGTAGTGCTCATTGGTCACCACCTTATGCAGATAGTTGGCAATAGCGCCGACATTACGATCGATGGACCATTCGTTGTCGTTCAGCACAACGATGAGCCGTTTGGTCGCGTCGCCGATGTTGTTCAGCGCCTCAAACGAGATGCCGTTGGTAAAGGCGGCATCGCCCGCCACGGCCACGATATTTTCCGATGTTCCAGCCAGATCGCGCGCCACAGCCATGCCCAGAGCCGCAGAAAGAGCGGTGCCCGCATGCCCTGCCCCGTACGCATCGTGCTCCGATTCGGTGCGCAGCATGAAGCCGTTCAGGCCGCCGGGTTGCCGAATGGTATGGAACCGTTCGGCGCGTCCCGTCAACAACTTATGCACGTAGGTCTGGTGGCTTACGTCGAAGAGGAATTTGTCTGTCGGGGTGTCAAAGACGTGGTGCATCGCCAGCGTCAGCTCGACGACGCCGAGGTTGGGTCCAAGGTGGCCGCCGGTCTTCGAAAGGCTGCTGATCAGGAGTTCGCGTATCTCTTGCGCGAGCTCGGTAAGCTCCCCGATCGACATGCGCTTGATGTCCGCGGGAGACTGAATGGAACGGAGATGTTCACTCATCGTGGAAACCACGTACTGGACGCCGCTCACAGGAAAACGACCCGGCATATATCGCCTGGGCCGGCGCGTCATAGCTCTGCCTCAAGTATAGCAATCGGCGGCGATTGCCACCTGCCGCCTGTATCGCGACGCCCGGTTTTCCGATTGCGCAACAGCAATATCGACCTTGCTACGCCGCTAGAGCCCTTTTGCCGGCGCTTTTGACACTGCAGAGCGTTGATGCAGAGATTTCCTCGAAATCCACCGGTCACGCTTCGCTAGGATGGGCGCACCCTAGGCGGATCCATCCTGCTGTTCCCTCTTCATCCGGCTGGAGTGAAGGTGCGCGCTTTTCCTGACGGCAAAAGCGCGTTGACGACCCGTCGTGCGACCGTGATTTTGAGCATCTACCCTACCCGAAAGGAGAATCACGCAAGTAACGGATTTTGCCCGGTTTGCCGCCGCTCTGCACCAATTGTGGCAGTGGCTCGCACCCCGCGCTTTGAAACAATGCTTGCAGGCGATTCTTCCTCCTCATTCAATGCAGATTGCCAGTCCGACGATGATGCAAAGAGATGAAGCCGAGAGGCTCAAATCTCTCGCGCAGTACGAAATCCTCGATACGTTGCCGGATCCGGCACTGGATGAGATCACTCGCCTCGCAGCAAGTTTCTGTCGCGCACCTTACGCCTTCATCTCTTTCATCGATTCCAGCCGTGTCTGGTTCAAGTCGCGCATCGGATTTCTGAGCCGTCAGCAGCCGCGCGCAACATCGGCGTGCCAGTACACCATCCTCGAGCCGAATGCGATGGTCATCGACGACGCCGCGCAGGACTATCGCTTCGCGCCATCCGGCGTGCCGCTCGCTGCGACCACGTATTGCCGCTCATACGCTGCCGCGCCTATCTTCGCGCCAAACGGCGCAGTGCTGGGCACGCTCGCTGTGTGCTCGCCAGAGCCGAACATGTTCACACGCGAGCATGGCCGCACGCTTGAAGTGCTCGCGCGTCAGATCATCACACGCCTTGAGCTCTACACCAAGACCAACCAGCAGGACCGCGTGGTGCGCTCACGCCAGCGCATCGAACGCGCGCTCACGGTCGAGCGCAACTTTGTCACCTCGGTGCTCGACTCCATCCATGCGCTCGTGCTGGTGCTCGACACTGCAGGACGCATCGTGCGCTTCAACCGTGCCTGCGAGACGGTGAGCGGATTCAGCTTCGCCGAACTTGTTGGCCGTTCCTTCCCCGAGGAACTCTTCCCTGCCGAAGAACGCGACCATGCAATGCGCATGTTTGAGCAGGCGCGCGCCGGCAAGCTGGACGGCAGCTACGAGATGCATTGGCGCACACGCGACGGTGGCATGCGTCGCATCGCATGGACCGCCAGCTCGCTCAACGATCCGCAAGGCGACATCAACTTCGTCATCACCACCGGCATTGACGTCACCGAGCAGCGTCAGGAGCTCGATCGGCTGCGCACCAGTGAGGCGCGCTATCGGCAACTGGTCGAAGGCTCGCTAGGCATCATCTGCACGCACGATCTCGACGGCAACATTCAGTCGATCAACTCGCATGCCGCCGCCATCCTCGGCCATACGCCGGAAGAGATCGTCGGTACGCCGCTCTTCGACTACATCGCGGACGATCACAAGCGCGACTATGAGCAGTACGTCAGCGCGCTCAACGAGCAGCACGAACACCAGGGACTCTTCTACTTCAAGCGCCCCAATGGGCTGTCTGCCGTTGTCGCCTATCGCAACAAGCTGCTGCAGTTGCCCGGCACAGAGCCGATCGTGCTGAGCCACGGCATCGACATCACCGAACAGACCGACGCCGAAGAGAAGCTGCACGCGCTGATGCGGCAGCGAGAGTCGATCCTGGCCTCCGTTGGCGATGGCATTTGGGGACTGGACATCTACGGCAACCTCACCTTCTGCAATGAGACCGGCGCGAGCATGTTCGGCTACACGGTCGAGGAGATCATCGGCCAGAACACGCACGAGCTGGTTCACCACTCGAGGGCCGACGGAACGCCCTATCCATACGAAGACTGTCCGATCCAGAAGGCACTGCACTCCGAAGAGCCGGTGCGCGTGGACAACGAAGTCTTCTGGCGCAAGGACGGCAGCTCCTTCCCGGTGGAATATGTCGCGCGCCAGCTTGTGCATGATGGCATCGTGAGCGGCACGGTCGTCGCGTTTGCGGACGTCTCGGAACGCCGGCGTCTTGACCGCATGAAGGACGAATTCATCTCCACAGTGAGCCATGAGCTGCGCACGCCGCTTACCTCGCTGCGCGCCGCGCTCGGCCTGATTGCGGGCGGCGTCCTCGAGAAGCGTCCGGAGAAGCTGGCGCAGATGCTCGATGTGGCCATCGGCAACTGCGACCGTCTCGTCCGCCTGGTAAATGACATTCTCGACTTTGAGCGCATCGGCTCCGGCCGCCTGCCATTGCATCGCGAGAAGGCGAACGCCGTAGATCTGCTGCGTCGTGCCGCGGACCTGCAGCACACCGCGGCCGCGCACAACAACATCACCTTCCGCATCGACGCGCAGCCGGTGGAGGTGATGGTGGACGTGGACCGCACACTGCAGACGCTTACCAACCTGATCAGCAATGCGGTGAAGTTCTCACCTCCTGGCGGCGAAGTCCGCATGACCGCCACGGCAACCGGCGACAACGAGGTCACCTTCGAGGTGGAGGATCACGGTCGCGGCATTCCGCCGGAGAAGCTCGAAATCATCTTCGAGCGCTTCCAGCAGGTGGACGCATCGGACTCCCGCTCGATGGGCGGAACGGGGCTGGGCCTCGCCATCTGCCGCGCTATCGTGGAACAGCACGGTGGCCGCATCAGCGTGCACTCCACGCTCGGCCAGGGCAGCGTCTTCACCTTCACCATGCCGCGGACGCTGAATTAGGTTCCCGCTCTGGGGGCGCGAGCTGAGACAGTTACGAAATCTCAACGCGCCTGTTTCTTCACCGGTTCATGCCCAATCGCCCAACTCGCGACAAGTTACGAGAAGCGCGTTTCAGGGCACAATCCGCCACCGCAGTCTTCAATGAGTGCGTTGCCCTGAAGTCAACAATTGACTGGCGGCCAATTCGCTGGGCAGTAGCCGGCATATCGCTGGGCAGTAGCCGGCATATCAGTACCGATTGGCTTACCGAAGTGACTGTCCTTTTTCCTGGCCGTTCTTGCGCGGGAGCACGAGACATGAAAAACGAATTTGCAAAGGACTCTGGGTGGCCTTTGCAAAAGGTATTGACAGCAGTGGGCGCTTGCTTCACTATTACGCCATGCGTATTACGCGGGACGTAGTACAAGAAGTTGAAACAGAGCACTTTTCCGATCCGCCTTTAATGGTCCTCGCTAGCCTGGCAGATGGCCCGAAGCATGGCTACGCCATGATCGATGAGATCGAGCGAATGAGTGGCGCGCGGCTCGGCCCGGGTACGCTCTATGGCGCGATCACCCGGTTGGAGAACCAGGGACTTATCGAAGCGCTGGCGGTCGAGGAGCGTCGCCAACCTTACCGCTTGACTGCGGCCGGCCGGCGAGCGCTGCGCGCCAAGCTGGTCGCGATGCGGCAGGTTGCGCTGGTGGGCCTGCGGAAACTGGAGGCCCAATGACCTCGAGAACTGCTGCACGTCTGGTACGCCTATATCCGCGCTGCTGGCGCACGCGTTATGGAGAAGAGTTCGCCGCTCTACTAGAACAGCATCCGTTTTCTTTCAAGACCTTTGCCAATGTCCTTTGGTCAGCTGGAGAGGCACACATGCGAGCTGCAATTTCGCACGAACGCAACCAAGGCATCATCGTCGGTTCGGTCTGGTCTGCATGGATGATAGCGGTTATCGCCGGCCTCATCCTTTACGGCATGGTCGATGACTCTCCACTGCTGGCTGCCATGGATCAGAGTTCGATCTTCGCAGCCAGCTGGAAGGTAATTCAGACTGGCTGCGTGCTCGCTGTCTCTGCCATTTTGATTGCCGGACTACCGCTCGCGTGGTCCATAGGCCTATATGCCGTGCGTGAGCGGCGACGCGGTGTCTACTTACGGCTCGCGAGTCCGTTTATCTCGGCCTTCGCGTTGGTCGCCTGGATGGCTACAGTGCTCATTTGTACAGGGGGGCACTGGGCGGCATCGCCATGGGCAGTAGCTTTTTCGCGTCCAGACTGGCCCTCAGACTCCGTCCGTTGGATCACTGGGTCAATAAGCGCACTCGTGCTTGTACTCGGTTGTATTGCGAGTGCAGCCAGCGTTTCGCAAGTTCTGCGCGACAGCCGATTTCCCGATTTGCGGATCGCGTTTTCCGGAGTCAATGTCCAGGTCAATCCGCTATCGTTTGCGACGGCACTGGCGCCCTGGGCGGCAGCCGGGATTTTCGTTATGTTGGCGGGGGTTGTTGTCTGGGGATGTATCGCGAGTCACCTGTCGGCCATAGCCTTCCGTAGTCTCAGCGGGCCACTCGGTCTGTCTGGTTGGGTTTCCTGGATTCTCAGCACGATCATCCTCGGTTTCGCCGCCGCCATCTCCGCGCAGGCAGCATGGCGCAGCCGGGCGCTTGCCGCTCATCGTTAGCTAGCCTTAATCCTAATTAGCCTTCGTTACTATGCCAGCATCTCTCGCCATCGAGACTCGTGACGTAACCTACCGTTTCGGATCGCTCACTGCAATCGAAGCTCTGAATCTTCAAGTGCCGACCGGATCCATCTGCGGATTCCTCGGTCCGAACGGCGCCGGCAAGACCACTACTATTCGGCTGCTCCTGGGCTTGCTCAACCCGAGCAGCGGGACGATTTTGATTGATGGCCAACTCACTTCGCGTGCACGTCCCGAGTTGCGAAGTCGGATCGGGGCTTTGATCGAAAGTCCATCGCTATATCCGAATCTGACAGGCCGCGAGAATCTGGAAGTGATTCGGCGGTTGCTCGATATTGCTCCGGCCAACGTTTCGGAGGTCTTGCAGCTGGTGCAACTCACCGAGGATTCTGACCGCCTGGTGCGAACGTATTCGCTCGGAATGCGGCAGCGTCTCGGCCTGGCCGTTGCTTTACTCGGTAATCCGAAGCTGCTTGTGCTCGATGAACCTGCCAATGGGCTAGACCCGGCGGGAGTTCACGACTTGCGCGACCTGTTGCGTACCCTGGTGCGCGAATGCGGGGCGACTGTATTCCTCTCAAGCCACCTGCTGGCTGAAGTCGAGCAGATCGCTGACCACGTTGCCATCCTCGACCGAGGCCATCTTTTGTTCCAGGGGACGCTGGACGAATGCCAGGCGCAACGCAGCGGGTTCCTGATCCTGCGCGTAGACCGACCTGAGAAGGCTGTTCCGGTACTCCGACAACACGGATGGGGCGTTGATGAACGTCCGGATGGTGCGCTTTCCATGCCGGTCGCTACTGTCTCCGATGCAGCTGCCGTCAACGCGCTCCTTGGGCAAAATGGCATAGCTGTTCATCACCTGGCTCAGGAGCGAGCGTCGCTTGAAGCGCTTTTCTTGAATGCCACTCGCCGATTGGAGCAAGATGACTGAATTAACGCGCGCAATATCGGCCGAGTCTCTAAAGCTGAAGCGCACGCTCGCTCTGCGTCTTGCTGTGATCGCGCCCCTGTTCATCGTCCTGCTGCAGCTTGGTGTCTACCTCGCACGCGGTGAAGATGTGGAGCGAGCCGCCACTAACCCCGTCGCCGGATTTGCACGCGGAATCGTGACATTGTGGACCCTCGTGTTTTTGCCCTTTTGGGCAACTCTTGCGGCTTCACTCTGCGCATCGCTGGATCACGATGGCAACCATTGGGACCAGCTGTTCGCGCTACCCATGCGCCGGTGGCCTGTCTATGCCGCCAAGTGGATCATCGTTTTCGGACTGGTGGTATTAAGTTCGATTTGCCTGCCACTCTTCGCGGTTGCCGCAGTCGAGATACTTAAGCAAGTGCGCGTCGGATGGAGAGGCGCTGCACTGCCATGGCGGTTGCTTCTGAGCGGAGTGAGCCGGAGTTGCTGTGCATGCTTGCTACTCATCTCGCTTCAATGCTGGCTTAGCCTACGATGGCGCAGCTTTCTCGTTGCGCTTGGAGTCGGAATTGCAGGAATCATGTCCGGCATCATACTGATCTCCGCTCCGATGAGATTTCTCAGCCTATATCCCTGGACCGCTTCGGCAGCTGCCGCTTCCCCGCATGAGCCGCTCTTGCCGCTCCTTTGGGGGATGTGCGGGGGCTTAGCCATTGCGGTGATTGCGTGCTGGCGTCTTGCGATTCGAGATCGGTTTTGATGCGCTAGAGACATTCTTACGTGGTGTTGCGAGCTTCGCGGATCTCGGGTCTCAACGAGTGCCATATCGTCAATGCACTCATTGAATTTCTGAAGAACCCGCCATTCTGGACGTTGAGCGAAAAGCGAATGTGCTCACAGGTAGCAGGATTCAGTGGGTACATCAGCGATATGGGCGAACCCCGCGGCGTCGGATTGAATCCATGCCCCGGTCTCGGAGCAGTGTCGTATCCTTTCTGGTCGGGAGAAGAGGACCTGGCGGAGTTCGGAGCCTACCGGGAACATGCTGAGACTCTCTTCGGCTCCCCTAAGGACTTCCGCTGAAGATACGATCGATTCCACTAGATGAACATTTGGAGGTGTAGCCGTGCCTGATATTCGGCGTGCTGACTTCCTATGCATCTGCGTGTTCCTTCTGATCATCCTGGGATTGCCGTGGGCCGCCTCCCCAGCGCAGGAGCCGACTCCGCTGTCGATGATGCCGCTGCCGTCCCAATCGACTTCAGGCCGGGGGGAATTTCTGATTAACGGGTCATTCGGCATCGAGTTGACGGGCTATACCGAGCCTCGGCTGGAACACGCACGACAGCGATTTCTCGATGTGCTTTCGCGTGAAACAGGAATCCCGTTGTGGCGTGAGACCGTGGTCAACAAGCCGAATTTCACGGTTCATACGGAGGGCCCAAGCCTGCCCGTCCAGCAGCTTGGAGAGAATGAGTCATACCGGCTGGAAATCTCGACGAGCGGTGTGCAATTGAGTGCTGCCAATCCGCTGGGCGTGTTGCACGGGCTGCAGACGTTTTTGCTGCTGGTGCGAATGACTCCGAAGGGATTCAGCGTTCCCGCGATCACCATCGAGGACAGTCCACGCTTCCCGTGGCGCGGCCTTCTGATTGATTCGGGACACCGGTTCGTTCGGCTTCCAGTCATCAAGCGGAACATCGACGCAATGGAGGCCGTCAAGCTGAACGTCTTTCATTGGCGTTTTTCCGATGATGCGGGATTCCACATTGAGAGCAAACGATTCCCGCTGCTGCAGGAGAAGGCATCCGGTGGCTTCTACTACACGCAGGAAGAAATGAAGGAGATCATTGCATACGCGCGGGATCGCGGTATTCGGGTGATCCCAGAGTTCGACATGCCGTGCCACACCGCTTCGTGGTTCCGCGCCTATCCCGATCTGGGTAGTGGCCACATTCCCGGCGAGAGCAACGCAATAGATCCGACAAGGGAGAGCACGTACAAATTTCTCAGCGGCTTCATTGAAGAGATGTCCGAGCTATTTCCGGATGCGTACTTCCATACTGGAGGAGATGAATGCGACTTCCATGAATGGGAATCAAATCCGCGCATCCAGGAGTACATGCGGGTCCACAGCATCAAGGATGGTGCTGCTCTGCAGGCGCAATTCACGGCCAAAATCCAGAAGATTGTCGCCCACAACAAGAAGATGATGATGGGCTGGGACGAAGTGCTGCAGCCGGGCACCCCGAAAGAGGTGGTAATTCAGTCGTGGCGAGGCCCGAAGTCCCTTGCGGATGCGGCGCGCAACGGGAATCGCGGCGTGCTCTCGTCGGGGTACTACGTTGATTTGAACTGGTCGGCTGCGGAGCACTATGCAGTCGATCCCTTGGGAGATCCGAGCGCCGCGAGCCTTACGCCGGAGGAGAAGGCGCGCGTGCTTGGGGGAGAAGCGACCATGTGGACCGATATTGTTTCCGATGAGAACCTTGATAACAGAGTATGGCCCCGTACGGCGGCTATCGCTGAGCGGCTTTGGTCGCCTGAGGATGTGCGCGATGTTGACTCGATGTATCGCCGGCTAGTCGTTGTTTCGCAAAAGCTCGGCTACTACGGAGTGCGACACCGGCTGATCACGGAAGAGATGCTGGAGCGGATGAGTGGCGATCCTGACCCCGTAGCCCTGCGGGTGCTGGCGGACGTGGTGCAGCCGCCCAAGGGATACGAGCGCGGGAATCTGCGCAATTTCGGAGACTTCACTCCGTTGAATCGCCTGGATGATGCAGTGCCTCCGGAGAGCGAGACTGCGCGCGTGTTTG
>DASZGZ010000318.1:0-3627 GCA_035938355.1 Acidobacteriaceae bacterium | reverse complement strand
GCCATCGCAGGGATTGCGGGCGACCAGCAGTCGGCGCTCTTCGGACAACTATGCTTCTCACCCGGAGATGCGAAGAATACCTACGGCACCGGCTGTTTTCTGCTGCAGCATATCGGCGACCGTTTCGTCCTCTCTCAGAATCGGCTCATCACTACGCTGGCGTGCAGCCTGAATCGCAAGCTTGAATACGCGCTGGAAGGCTCCATATTCATCGGAGGCGCCGTCGTGCAATGGCTGCGAGACAACCTCGGCGTCATTCGCAAATCGGAAGACGTTGAGGGACTTGCGGCGTCGGTTCCGGACAATGGCGGCGTGGTCTTCGTGCCCGCTTTTGTCGGCCTGGGCGCTCCGCATTGGGATCCATACGCACGCGGGCTCATGATCGGGCTGGAGCGTGGGACGCAGCCTGGTCACATCGCGCGCGCAGCCCTCGAAAGTATCGCCTTCCAGGTGGCGGACGTAATGGAGGCTATGGACCGGGAGACGCAGAACCCGTTTCGTGAGCTTCGGGTGGATGGCGGCGCAGCAGCCAACGACTTACTGATGCAATGCCAGGCAGACATTCTTGGCATTCCTGTCGTTCGGCCGGAGCAGGTGGAGACGACTGCACTCGGAGCCGCGTACCTCGCAGGACTGGCGACAGGCTTCTGGGACAGTCCGCAACAGATACGGAAGTTGCGTGGTGAAGGTAAGCGCTTCACGCCGAATCCGGATCGAAGCAGAGCTAAGCATGCAAGCGACCGATGGCGCGAAGCTGTCCGTCGCGCAAACGGCTGGAATCAGCCGAACCACACTTCGCAGTCTAGCGGCGGAGGAGCAACAGCATGAAACGCGAAGAGATGCTGGCGCGCGTCGAAGCGCGCACAACGCCGTGGGACATCGTCATCATCGGCGGAGGTGCCACCGGAATGGGCATCGCCGTCGATGCGGCCACACGCGGGTATGATGTGCTGCTACTGGAGCGCGAGGATTTCGGCAAGGCCACCTCCAGCCGCTCCACCAAATTGGTCCATGGCGGGGTGCGCTATCTCGAACAAGGCAACGTCACCCTGGTGATGGAAGCGCTCAAAGAACGTGGCCTGTTGCGCCAGAACGCGCCGCACCTCGTGCACGACCTCGCATTCGTCGTACCGAGTTATTCGTGGTGGGAGACGCCGTTCTACGGAATAGGCCTCAAGGTCTATGACCTGCTCGCCGGCAAATACGGCTTCGGCCGATCGCGCATTCTCTCCCGCGAGGAGACACTCGAACGTCTGCCCAACATCCAGACGGAAGGGCTGAAACACGGCGTCGTCTACTACGACGGCCAGTTCGACGACACGCGGCTGCTCATTGATCTTGCGAGAACTGCTGCTGATCACAACGCAACCCTCTTGAACTACGCTGGAGTCATCGAAATCACGAAGGATGACGATGGCTTCGTGAATGGCGTCGTCGCCCTGGACAGCGAGAGCGGCCGGCAACTCACCGCGCAGGCCAACGTGGTGATCAACGCCACCGGTATCTTCACCGACGAGGTGCGCAGGCTTTCCGATCCGCACGCCAGCCCCATGATCGAGCCCAGCCAGGGTATTCACCTGGTCTTCGAGCGTTCTTTTCTACTGGGCGATGCCGCCATCATGGTGCCGCACACCAGCGACGGCCGTGTGCTCTTCGCCATTCCCTGGCACGGCCACACAGTCGTAGGCACGACGGATACCCCCATCGACGGGCCTTCCTATGATCCTTTACCGATGGATCAGGAGATCGAATTCATCCTCGAAACCGCTGAGCGGTACCTCAGCCGTCCGCCGCGCCGCGAAGACATCCTCAGTGTGTATGCCGGTATTCGCCCTCTGGTCAAAGCTGCTGGATCGGATTCTGGGAAGACAGCTGCTCTCTCGCGCGATCACACCATCCACGTGGATGATTCCGGTTTGCTCACCATCGCGGGGGGTAAATGGACCACCTATCGGCACATGGCAGAAGATTGCGTCGATCACGCGATCACACTCGGTCGTCTCGATGAAAAGCCATGCGTGACACGCACCCTGCATATTCACGGATATCGCGAAGAGATTGAGGATCTGGGTCCGCTCTGGGTCTATGGCAGCGATGCGGAAGGAGTTCAGGCTCTCGCTCAAAGCGATGCCTCCCTTGCGGCGCGACTCGACGCATCGCTCCCCTACATCGGCGCTGAGGTAGTGTGGGCAGCACGTGAGGAGATGGCTCGCACTGTGGATGATGTGCTCTCGCGCCGCACGCGTGCGCTGTTCCTGAACGCAAAGGCAGCGCAGCGCATGATAGAGCCCGTCGCCACACTGCTGGCGAAGGAGCTGGGTCGCGACGATGCATGGACGCATGAGCAGATTGCATCGGCATGTGCGCTTGCCGCGAAGTACGTTGTGTCCGTGAACAGCGATCCAAATTAAAGTCCGAGGAGAAAACCGGGATGTTGCGCACCCCACTGCTGGGCGAATTTATGGGCACCTTCATGATGATCCTGCTCGGCGACGGCGTGGTTGCCGCGGTCCTGCTCAAACGCACCAAGGCGGAGAACTCGGGATGGCTGGTTATTGCCACCGGATGGTGCTTCGCTGTCATGTGTGGGATCTTCACCGCCAATCTCTTTGGCAGCCCGGACGCGCATCTGAATCCTGCGATCACGCTTGCTTTTGGCATCAAGGAAGGCAGCTTCGCCAAGCTGTTTCCGTTTGCACTGGCACAACTCGCGGGCGCCTTTGCCGGCGCTGCGCTGGTGTGGATCCACTACGGTCCGCACTGGTCGATCACAGAGGACAAAGAGACTAAACGAGCTGTCTTCTGCACTGCCCCTGCCATTCGTCGTCTGTTTTGGAATCTCGCAAGCGAGATCATCGCGACCTTCGTTCTGATCGTCGTTGCGGGCGGCATCACATCGAAACTTGTGCTTTCAACCGGAGCTGCAGCGGGCGTCAGTCCGTTCCTGGTGAGCTGCCTCGTGTGGAGCATCGGTCTTTCACTCGGCGCAACCACCGGCTATGCCATCAACCCGGCGCGCGATCTCGGTCCGCGTCTCGCACATGCCATATTGCCGATTCCGGGCAAGGGCGGCTCCGATTGGGGCTATGCGGCTATTCCCGTGATTGGACCGTTCCTCGGAGCAGCCCTCGGCGGGCTCTTATTGCGCGCGCTTGGGGCATAGGTTAGGCGCGCATCCTTGCCCGCTCCACGCACCATCGTATCGCCTCTGCTACTTCTTCCGGGCGTTCCAGGTGCAGCCAGTGGCCGGTCTCGGGAAGCACCAGGTGCTGCGCCACAAGCAGCCCCATCAGCCAGGTATCCCGCTCGCGTAGCTCTTCCTGTGTTGCCGATGCGGCGGAGAGAATCGTAACCGGCAGTTCAACAGGCAATGCGGCGCGGCCCATCTCTGCGGCGCAAGCAGGCACTGCTTCCAGAAGATCGGCCATGGCGCGGAAACTCTGCGGACGGCTCCATTGCGACGCGATCAGCGGCCACAATTCTACTGGCAGCTTGCTCACTTCACCGGTCAGCCGTTCCAGAGTAGCGGCACTGTGGCCTGCGGCATATCTTCCAATCTGCCGCGACCAGCGCGGTCCTCCGTGCAACAGCAGCGCCAGTGCAGCGCGAACAACTCCTATCTCGGCC
>DASZGZ010000317.1:0-3702 GCA_035938355.1 Acidobacteriaceae bacterium | reverse complement strand
CGCAGCTCGCAGCCTTCTACGAAGTGCTGTTGCAGCGCGTCCGGCAGGTCCCCGGCGTCAAAGCGGCGGCAGCCGCGAGCGTCCTCCCGGGACAAGGCCGCAATCGTGACGATGTCTATACCGTCCGCGAGCATCCGCCGCTGCCCAAAGGAGCGGTTCTCGACGCCACGACGCTTTTCATCGACCCAGGCTACTTCCAGGCCATGCAAATACCTCTCGTCGCGGGCCGAAGCTTCACCGCCGAGGAACGACTTGACCGGGCCAACAAAGTCATCATCAGTCAGCAGCTGGCGCGCGAAGTCTTCAAAGGGGAAGAGCCGATCGGGAAGCACCTGGACGCGTCGCTATACGCCCCTGAACCGACTACCTTTGAGATCATCGGTGTCGCCGGCGACACACGGGAGCTTCCCGCAGCCGATCCGCATCCAGCTTTTTATTTTCCGCTGTTCTCAGGTGCAGAGAACTCCATCTTCCTTGCGGTGCGCACAGCGGGGGATCCCGCCGCGATGGCCGAACCGATAAAGCGGGTCATCGCTTCGATCGACAGCAACCTGCCGGTCGCCGATGTGATGACCATGGATGAGATCGTCGGCCACGCCGCAATGGAGACGAGTTTTGAAGCGACGCTGCTCGCGGTCTTTTCTGCGCTGTCTTTGCTTCTCGCCTCCGTCGGTCTCTTCGGTGTGCTTTCGTTCCTCGTCACGCAACGCACAACAGAGATCGGCGTGCGCATCGCACTTGGCGCGCGGCGCGGCGAGGTCTTGCGGATGGTGCTGCTGGACGGGCTACGGCCGGCCATCGTCGGCCTGGTGTTGGGCCTCGTCATCGCTGCCGGAGTCACGCGATACATGCAATCGCTGCTGGTGAACACGAAGCCGCTCGATCTGCCGGTGTACGCCGTGGTGGGTGCGGTGCTGCTCGCCGTGGCAGCCACGGCATGCGTCATCCCCGCCTGGACGGCATCTCGCCTCGATCCCATGCAGGCGCTGCGTACGGAATAGCAAACCATTCGGCAGGCAATGCCACCACCGGATCGGTCGCACGGCGAACGCTGTTGCACGGCTGCTCAGGCTGGGGGTGCGTTCCACAAAAGTGTTGAATACGGGTCCGCTGGCGTCGTGTACCCTCCCACCATGGAGTTTCGGCAACACGTCCCTCTGGCGCCGTTCACCACCTTCGAAATTGGCGGCCCGGCCAGATGGTTTGCAGAAGCCACTACCGAAACTGATATTGAAGCCGCAGTTCAATTCGCCACGGAGCGCAAGCTGCGTCTCTTCGTGCTGGGCGGGGGCAGCAACCTGCTCGTCTCCGATGCCGGCTTCGACGGGCTGGTGCTGCACATTGCATTGCGCGAAGTTCAGATCGAGGGGGCAACGTTGTCCGCCGCCGCAGGCGAAGACTGGGACGCGCTCGTCGCCCGCAGCGTGGATGCGGGACTTGCTGGAATCGAGTGTCTCAGCGGCATCCCCGGCACCGTCGGCGGAACACCGGTGCAGAATGTGGGCGCCTATGGGCAGGAGGTATCGCGCACCATACGGACTGTGCGCGCCTTCGACCGGACAACCGGCAACTGGGTCGATCTCAGCAACGCAGAGTGTGGCTTTGCCTATCGCCGCAGCCGCTTCAATCAAGGCCCGGACCGCGAGCGGTTTATCGTGAGCCGGGTCGTGTACGCGCTTGAAGAGAATGCGCCAGCGGCGGTCACCTACGCAGACTTAAAGCATTACTTCAACGATCGAGGGGTGGCTACTCCATGCCTCGAACAGGTGCGGGCCGCCGTGCTTAGCATCCGGTTGGGCAAAGGAATGGTGGTGAGCCCGGAGAATCCGGAGCGCCGCAGTGCAGGCAGCTTCTTCAAGAATCCTGTGGTCGTCGCGTCAGAGTTGCCACGAATCGCCGCAGCCATCCATGTGGCGGAGGCGGATGTGCCGCGCTATCCCGCCGGCGCCGGAGAGGTGAAGCTGCCGGCAGCCTGGCTGCTGGAGCGGGCCGGTTTCGTCAAGGGCTATCGTCAGGGCCTCGCCGCTGTCTCTACGCGCCACACACTCGCGCTGACCAATCAGGGCGGAGCGAACGCGTCCGACGTGGTCGCGCTGCGCGATCTCATCCAGGAACGTGTGCGCGAGCTATTCGGTATATCGCTCGAGCCGGAGCCCGTCTGGGTGGCTTAGCAAGGGCTCAAATACATTTGCCCTAGTACTTCCTCATTGCCGCCTGCAGCATCGGCTCTAGTGCCTCGCGGCGTTGCAACCACTCCGCCGGGATAGCCCCGGATCCGGTGCGCATCACTACGATGCCGCCGACGATCGCGCAGTTGGTATCGATGTCCCCGCCGCCATTCACCGTCTCCCACAGCGCATCCTCATAGTTGTCGAGGAAACGCGCCGCGCTCCACAGTGCGAACGGCACCGTGTCCTGCGCGCTGGCACGGGAGCCGTTGCCGATGGTCAAAGCAGCCTCAAGCGCCGTCGTCGCATCGGGCAGCGCGAGCGCACCATCGATGCCATCGCGTACCGCACTCTGCGGTGTGCACGCACGCACCCTTCCCAGGAAAGTCGTCGCGTCCATCGGCGCTGCCGCGTCGCGGTCTTGCCACGCCAGCGCCGCCGCCACCGCCACTGCAATAGCGCCAGCGATGGCCTCCGGATGGCAGTGCGTGGAGATAGCCGAGAGTGTCGCCTGCTCCACGACCAGGTCTAGGTTGTGCGCGAAATAAGCTCCCACCGGCGCGACCCGCATTGCGGCTCCGTTGCCAAACGATCCTTCGCCGTTGAACAGCTCCTGCGCTTCCTCAAACCAGTTTGCCGCCCCGATGGCATAGAGGCGCATCAGCAAGGCATTCATCGCTGGACCATAGCCGCGCTCCGGATCGTAGTGCCGGGCGAAGCTCTCAGCCAGCCACTCCGGCTCCATGCTTCCATGCCGCTCCAGACAGGCACAGACCGAGACTGCCATCATCGTGTCATCCGTAAACCGCCAGGGTGCCGGCGGCAGGACGCGGGAGGCGCGATTTTCAGGGGTGCGGTTCCACGGGTTAAAGAAACATTCGCCGAAGGCATCGCCCGATGCGAGGCCTTCGAGCGACTCTAGCGCTCTGGCCAGGCACGCATCCGGTGCGTGCTGTCGCGACTGCTCCCGCTGTTCCACTGCGCCACCCGCCGTGTTCGCACATTTAGACGCTCCTCGGATTGAAATGCGCAAGCAGAAAATCGAGATTTGTGTGACGGAAGTTCAGGCGTGCGCTGCGACCCTCTTTCTGCGCAGGTGCTGCGCCATTGACCATCGCAGCTCTGACTCGCCCACCAGAAACGCCGCGAAACACCCGGCAAAGACAGACCAGTCCAGCGATGCACCGAAATATTGCCAAGCCGCAACATGCGGGCCCGGATATCCCGCGGCGAGCCACAGCAGGATCATCAGCAGGATGCCGAAGACGCTGGCGAGCCGTGTCAGCACGCCAAAGATGAGCGCCAGTCCGATCAGCAGTTCGCCGTACGCCGTCAGAAACGCACATAGATGTGCGTGTGGCAGCACAACGTGCCGAAGCACCGGAGCCATCCAGGGGAAGGCGCCCTGCACGAGAAAGCCGCGGATCGACTCTTCAAATCCGCCATGCAGCGTGAACTCAGTCCCGAATACCTTGTACTCGCCGAACATCAGAAAGAAGATGCCGACAAAGATGCGCAATGCAGCGAGCGCAGT
>DASZGZ010000316.1:0-3629 GCA_035938355.1 Acidobacteriaceae bacterium | reverse complement strand
ATCGGTGGGCTGCTACGTTCCGAGCGGACGGCATCCGCTGCCTTCCTCGCTCCTGATGACCGCGATTCCAGCGCAGGTGGCCGGCGTCCGGCGCATCGTGGTGGTGACGCCACGGCCTGCACGGGAGACGCTTGCGGCGGCCGCGCTGCTGGGCATTGACGAGGTGTATCAGGTCGGCGGGGCGCAGGCGATCGCGGCGCTGGCGTATGGAACACCGTCGCTGCCGCGCGTCGATAAGATCGTGGGTCCCGGCAACCTGTATGTCACCGCGGCGAAGCGCCTGGTCGCATTCGATTGCGGCATCGACATGCTCGCGGGACCAACAGAGATTGTTGTGTGCAGCGAGCGCGGACATCCGGAGGCGATTGCTGCCGATCTGGTGGCGCAGGCGGAGCACGATACCGAGACGCTGAGCATGCTGGTGACTTCGCAGCCAACGCTGGCGAAGTATGTGATCGCTGAGGTGAAGCAGCTGTCGCGGGGGAATCCGGTGGCTCGCGAGGCGCTGCGCGGACGCGGCTATGCAATCGTGACGGATACAAAAGCACAGGCGCAGCAGATCGCGAATCGGCTGGCGCCGGAGCACCTGACAGTTGACAGCGAAGAAGACCTCGAGTGGGTGCAGAACGCGGGTTCGGTGTTCATCGGCAACTGGTCGTCGCAGGCTCTGGGCGATTATGTTTCGGGGCCGAACCACACGCTGCCTACGGGCGGCGCGGCGCGCATCCGCGGCGGCCTGAGCGTCATGGATTTCTTGAAGCTCGTGACAGTGCAAAGTTACACGTCCGACGGCGTGCTTTCTCTGGGTCCTGCTGCGGTAGCACTGGCCAATGCGGAGGGGTTGAGTGGGCATGCGGACGCGGCCGGACTACGCATCACCAGAGCCGAAGCGGCAGGAGCTGCGCGTGGGTGAGCCGGTCATCACGCGAGCGCCCGAGCCGCGGTCGGCCGTGCGGCGCATGAAGGAGTATCATCCGCCGGTCGCCGGCCGCGACGGGCTGCGGCTGGACTTCAACGAGAACACGCTGGCCTGCTCCCCGCGTGTCATCGAAGTGCTCAAAAAGATCACGGCCGCTGATCTGACACGTTATCCGGAGCGCGGCACGGTGGCGGCGATGGTTGCGGACGCACTGGGTGTGGCGTCGCGTGAAGTGCTGCTGACCAACGGTGTCGACGAAGCGATCCACGTCTTGTGCCAGGCCTTTCTGGACCGCGGCGATGCCATGTTGCTGCCAGTCCCGACTTACAGCATGTACGAGGTGTACGGCTCAGCGGCCGAGGCGCAGATGGACGCTGTGCTCGCCAGCGACGGCTTTCGCTTTCCTCTGGATGCGATGCTTCAGGCGATTCACCCGCGCACGCGGTTGATCGCCATTGCGAATCCGAACAGCCCGACCGGGGCGACGGTGGCGCGCGATGCAATCATTGCGGTTGCGGAGGCCGCACCAAACGCGATCGTGCTGGTAGACGAGGCCTACTATCACTTCTTTGGCGAAACCGTGCTGGACCTGATCGGCAAGGTGCCGAACCTGGTTGTGGCGCGCACATTTTCGAAGGCGTATGGGCTCGCCGGTCTACGGCTGGGCGCTTTGATCGCTGCAGAGCAGACGATGCAGTGGCTGCGCCGCGTCATCTCGCCCTACAGCGTGAATCAACTGGCGCTTGCATGTTTGCCCGCCGTGCTGGGGGACCGCGACTACCTGGACTGGTATGTGGCGGAGGTGAAGGCGGCGCGCGTAGAGCTCGCGCAGACGCTGACGGAACTCGGTCTTGAGCACTGGCCGAGTGAGGCGAACTTTATCCTTACGCGCATCGGGGCCGAGCACGGCGCGTTTGTGAAGGCGATGCGGGCACGCGGCATCCTGACACGCGACCGCTCTGCCGACCCAGGCTGCAACGGGCTGGTACGCATTACGGTGGGGACGCGCGAGCAGATGCAGCAGGCGCGAGAGGCGATTGAAGAATCACTGAAGGAGATTGGATGGCGCGCGTAAGCAAGAACAAAGCGCTGGCCGGCGCGGCGACACGAACGGGGACGGTGGATCGCAGCACGACGGAGACGAAGATTGCGCTGAAGCTGACTGTCGAAGGCCAGGGCCGTTACAGCGTGAGCACGGGCATCCGCTTCTTCGATCACATGCTGGAGCTGTTTACACGGCATGGCGCGTTCGACCTGGAGCTTCAATGCAAGGGTGATCTTGACGTAGACCAGCATCACACGGTGGAAGACGTGGGCATTGCGCTGGGTGAGGCCTTCGACAAGGCGCTTGGTGACAAAAAGGGCATTCTGCGCGCGGGATATTTCGTGATGCCGATGGATGAGACGCTGGCGGTTGCGGCGATCGACCTGAGCGGGCGCGTGGCCTGTGTAGTGAAGACCAAAGTGAAGACGAGAGTGGTGGGCGATCTGCAGAGCGAGCTTGTCGAAGACTTCTTCGAAGGCTTTGCGCGCGGTGCGCGTGCGAATGTGCACCTGAAGACGCTTTATGGCCGGTCGAACCACCATAAGGTGGAGGCGCTCTTCAAAGCCTTCGCGCGCGCGCTGCGTGTGGCCTGCTCACGCGACAAGCAGCTTGGCGAGATGCTGCCGAGCACCAAGGGTCTGTTGTGATCGCAGTCATCGACTACAAGGCTGGCAATCTGACTTCGGTGATGAAGGCGCTCACGGCGCTTGGAGCTAAGGCCCAGATCACTGAAGATCCCGCCGTCGTCCGCGCTGCTGAGCGAGTGGTGTTGCCGGGTGTGGGGCACTTCGCCGCGACAGCGCGCCTGCGCGAAACGGGGATGGAGGATGTGGTGCGGGAGACGATCGCAGCCGGAGTGCCGTTCCTCGGCATCTGCGTGGGACTGCAGTGGTTGTTCGAAGGCAGCACGGAGGCGGATTCGCTGGCCGGATTGGGAGCAATGAAAGGGTGCTGCACGCGCTTTCCGGAGACGCACAAAGTGCCGCATGTGGGCTGGAACACGGTTGAGCCTGCGCCGCGATCGCGGCTCCTCGCAGGGCTAACGCCGCAATCGTTCGTGTATTACACGCACAGCTATCGTGCGCCGGTGGTGGAAGAGACGGTTGGGGTGACGGATTACGCCGGGCCTTTCAGCGGTGCTGTCGAGCGCGGCAATCTCTTCGGTGTGCAGTTTCATCCGGAGAAATCCGGTGATGCAGGATTGCAGGTGCTGCGCAACTTTCTGGCGGTGCCGCGATGCTGACCAAGCGCATCATTGCCTGCCTCGATGTCACTGCGGGCCGCGTGGTGAAAGGCGTTCGCTTCGTCGATCTGCTGGATGCGGGTGATCCAGCGGAGCTGGCGCATCGTCACGCCGCGGCAGGCGCGGATGAAATTGTGCTTCTCGACATTACGGCGACACACGAGGGACGCAAGACACTTGTAGACACAGTGGCCCGCACGGCGCGCGAGATTTTCGTTCCGTTCACAGTGGGCGGCGGCGTGCGCACCGCGGATGATGCTGCGGCGCTCTTCGATGCGGGCGCGGACAAGATCAGCGTGAACTCAGCGGCGATTGCGGACCCTTCACTGATTGGCGCAGTTGGCCGCAGCTTCGGTTCGCAGGCGGTGGTGGTTGCTATCGATGCACGGCGTGGCGAGGGCGGAGTGGAGACAGCAGAAGTC